>NZ_CP170342.1:0-32872 GCF_042445055.1 Falsihalocynthiibacter sp. SS001 | reverse complement strand
CGCCAGCGCAATGTTTATCAAAGGTTAAAACAAGTGCCGCCGTAGCTATTTGTGGCCCCAGCCGCTCTTGGGCAAGACTCCAAGCATGTTCTGAAATGCCAATCATCGGCCTTAACTGCCCCGCAACCCTGTGCAGATCGTTCCAATCTCTTAGGTATCCTCCCATATTGCGCGCCCAGGACGCGAATTCAGGACATGCTTGCATCATAGTTGCTATATCAAGCGCAGCCCCCCGTTTCTTACGAGTTTCGGCAATCCAATCTTCCATTTCTCTATCCACGTGCTCTTCCGGTCGCGTAATTGGCACCACGCCTGCCGCTTGCTCAGTTTCTGAGCGATTACAGGTTACAGGATTTAGTTGATTTGTAATTAGTATATGAGGTTCATAATTGACCCCCGTGGGGTTCATTTCTTGAGTCATTTCACTGACTTGTTCGGTAGTTTCAGCCAAGTTATCCACAGCATCATCGGTCTGAACTGCCTTGAGGTAGGCTTTCTCGACCTGTCCCTGAAGATCCCTAAACCATTCAAGGAGCAGCTCGAGCGAAGCGGAGGTCGTGATCCTGCGCGGAAGTCGGCCCAAGAGATCGTCAAACATTTCTGCAAGATGCTCCCAAGGCCCTCTCAGTGCGCCATTGAATGCTGCGTCGATTCGAGCGCGGATCATGCGGCGCGCAACCGTGATTTGACGCTTCAGGCGCTGACAGAACTCACGCTCGGCTTGCAACTCGGCCTGCAGTTGCTCGAATTCCTCGACACGGGCTGAGAGCGGCGACAGATCGAAGCCGTAGGCCTCAATAATGCGCCCGTCGGCATCTCTACGGCCCCATCGTTTGCCATTGGGACTATCCTTGAAGCAGATCACGCCAATTTCGGCCAAGCGCCGTGCGTGGCGCTTGAGTGCCGACAGCGAGAAGCCTGTCTGCTCCATCAAATAAGCGTTAGACGCCCAGACGATCGGCCGTTGGCCCTCCTCCCAGTCCTGGGATTGTGTGAAGGCCCCAAGCGTGTCGAGAAGCAGCATGTCGCCAGCCTTAAGCCCGATACGCGCGCCTACGCGCTTCACTGCTACGAATGCTTGGGTCTTAGGTATGGCTACCCGTTCACCCTCTTTCGCAAGCTGTTCAGCAGCCGCAAGCCCAGCCGTCGCTTTGCGCCACCCCGATAATTGGTTGATATTGGACATACCTCCATCGTTCTGAGGCATGCCTGACCCAGTCGCTCCGCGTAGAGCATCATTGATTTTCTTCATTGTATTTCCAGCGGACAAAGATTTCCCGTTCGCTCAGGAGCGTTTTTTCTTGTGTGGTGATTCGGTGACTGCTAGGTTCTAGGTGTCTAATCTAAGAATTGCGCTTTGCGCAGCAGCCCTCGAAGCTCCGGTTTCGGGGGTTTTCTTTGCTTGCCTTCCTCCTTTCTGCTCGTCCTCAGTTTTCATAGGTCCGGTTTACATCTGTAAACTCGGCGTAGGATTTTTTAATAAGATCGGCCAAGTTATCGTCGAGCCACTCCGCAAACTTCGCACTGGAACCCGATTTCTTAACTGACATCGATATTGATCCGCGTCCTGACCTGATTATCACACCTTCAATCGGCGCGACTTCTGAGGTGGCTCGGCCTTGCTGCGCACCGCGTTTGGACGCTTCTTTCAACAGCAGATCCAATCGATCATCTGAATTCACTTTCGTTCCGCACTGCTGGAGAACGGATACCGCAGCCTTCTCGGTTAACTTTCTAGAGATAAACAACTCTGCAAGATCGGTCCACTTGGGACGGCCGGATTTCGGTGCGACCCCGATCAGATCGCCAACCTTAACCGGAACATTTTGTGTAACTTTCATCAAGTGCGAGAGACCCGAAGCGGAAAGGCTCAAAACTTGTCGAACCGTTGGAGATGTGTAACCCGCTTCAAGAATCGCCTCAGCAAACCGCGCCTTTTCATAAAACGAAAGATTACGGCGAGCAGCGTTCTCTAATCCCTTAGCGAGTAGAGCTGCTTGGTCATCCATGTCCTGGACATTAGCTCGTACTTTAACGCCGAGTTCACGGCAGGCTCTTAGGCGCCGCCGACCATAGATTGCCTCAAATCGTCCATCGGACTTCGCCTTTCGAACAAGAATAGGTACTTGCTGGCCGCCGTCCTGGATGCTGCCCTTGAGCGCATCGAACCCTTCGCCGTCATCTTCTGAGTTTACAGCTGTAAACTCATCAAGCCTATCCGCCGGTCCCCAGTCATCAATTAGGTCCGGATCGATTTCTCGGATCGCAGCAAGTGAACCCTGAAGTGCCCCAAGAGCCGGTGCACTTGTTTTTGCGACCTTATCCACTGGCTTGGTACCCGATCGAGCGATCGTGCTGGCGATGCCGGACATTTCTTGAAGTGATTTTCTTGCCATTATGAACGCCCCCAAGCTTGATGGATCATTCTCTCAACCTCTTCACCAACGGCATCCATAGAGCTCTTCGCACGATCGTATGTTGCTCTCGTCATTTCGGAACGAACAACTTCATAGATCGATTGTTTGAGCATTGTCGCATCGCTGATTGCCGTGCTCTTCAGTGCAGTTGCGGACATTACGCGATCTTGAAAAAGCGCGCGCATAAACGATGTGAGTTGTTGCGATGGCACATCGGTTGGTTCATCACGAGTGACCAAGAACTTAAAATGGTCGTATTGCAGTGTTGCGCCGGCATCTTCAATCACTCCCATGTACGCACCCGCGAGTTCAAGAAACTGAGCCGTAGAAGAAACGTCCAGCATGGAAGGTGTAAGTGGCACAACAAGCGAGCTCGCCGCAGCCATCCCAGCAATTGTCAAAAAGCCGAGTTGCGGAGGGCTGTCCACGAGAACAAGATCGAAGTCATCCTCGATCTGCACTAAAGCGTTTCTTATGCGCGTAAAGAAGGGCTGATCAGGACTAGAATGGACAGCAGATTCTGTTTCGAACTCAGAAAGTACCAACCTCGAAGGCGCAATAGATAAACCAGGGAAGTAAGTAGCTTGTACGACGTCCGCCATGTTAACAGGGTCATCGTAACGAATGGCATCATAAATAGTCAGCCCATCAGACTCGATTTCCGGGCTGATACCGCACATAGAGGTAAGAGAGCCTTGTGGGTCAAGATCAACAACGAGGACTCTATACCCGCGAAGCGCGAAATAGTGAGCTAAGTGAATAGTGGAGGTGCTCTTGCTACTGCCACCCTTAAAGTTCATCAACTGCCAAACCTGAAGTTTCTCTTCGGCAGATCGGCGCGGCACATATCGTCCTTGGGTGCGAGACGACCGCTCTAGGATTTCACGTGCGTCCCAGATCTCCTGCGCGGTGTAATATCGGCGACCTCCACGGATTTCATTGGGCTCAGGAACAGTACCCTCGGCATGCACCTTTCGCATGAACTGACCGGAAACACCCAGAAGCTCAGCTACTTCAGGAGCAGAAAATTTTCTCAGGGATTTGGTATTGTCTGGAGCGAATGCCGCAAGTAAGTGTTCTCGAATCGCCGCATTCAACCGCTCGGAAATCTCAGTTGCAAGAGCAGAAGGCCTTTCGGTAGCAAGTGGTGTCACAGGAATCATCTGGTTGCCCCAATTTCGAAAATGTGGCCTTTTTAGCGCCACTTGGGGATAAGAGGCGTGATTCACTCGTGTAAGTCAAGTTTTTTCGCTGATATAGTGTTTATCACGGCTGACTTAGACTATATACGCCATTTATCAAACCAGAGCAGTTTACAACTGTAAACACTCCAGCAAGGCAAGAAGCTCGCGAGAGTGTTCGCACAAGACTCCTACGAGTCCTAGAGAGTCACCACCTGAAGTTCTCTTCTTCTGTTTCGCGACTTGACGACTTTGGCGGTGAAACGCACCGCATTCGTGGCCAAGCAAAGAAGGGCAGGGGAGGGAACCAAAACCCGTGAGGCCCCGCCCCTTCGATGACCTCACTACTCGCAGGAATAGATCACTATCGCTCCGTAGGCGATTTCAGGCATAGGCTTTTATTTTCACCCTCAAGGGTTTTGTCCGTCGCAACAGATCGCTTCTGGGTTCATCCATTCGGCAACGCATATGCGTACTGATCGAGTCCAATGGACTGTTCCGATCGCGGCTGAAGCAGCGTGGGTTACTTACTTGTGACCATTCGACTTCAGCTCCCTGGCGTCAATAGCAGAGCAGGGGAGGGCGACGCGCCACTCAAGCTACGAGGGATGGATGGGGAACAGGCCGAATCTATTGAACTGCAAGCGGAAGGTGGGGCAGGGGGCACGACCACTCGAGAGAATGATGAACGGGGAAAGCATGCTCGAACATCTGCCCACTGAGGCGCACGAGCCGGATTAGATTACGGCAAACCTTGAGCAGGTGCACTGGTCGAGCAATCAACGATTCACTTTTTGTTCTGAATCTGGTAGATTTTAAGCAGGAGGTTTCGATGTTTGTTCGACTTGAAAAGATCAACCCTGCAGAGCACCAAAAGCGGTTCTATGCAATGAATGTTACCCAGACCCTCTTTGGTGAATGGTGCCTTATTCGGGAATGGGGGCGAATAGGATCTGCAGGCGGTCAAGGGCTGGTAGACTACATGGAGACAAAGGAAGAGGCGGAAGACACCCTCAACAAGCTGTCTGCCCAAAAATGTGGTCGAGGCTATATTGAGCGCGAGATCTGCTTCGCTACCTAGCCAAAGCATCAACTGTTAACTTCAGCCTCGAATGTTTCAATGGTACCCAGGATATCATCGAAGCCTGGCGCGTCCCCGATGATCATCTCCCGCATCCCAGAATAATCCCGACGCAATGCGGCAGCCAGGCCCGCGTTCGGCATTAGCCTCAAAGAGCCGGGTTTTGCATCTTGGTAATTGGCCCAAGCGGCCTTGAAGAAAACTGACTTGTGATGCGCGACTTGTTCCAGCAGGTCGAGGCTGCCGACAGCACGCTCCTTGGCCTCATGCCTGATGAGCTGGGCCATGTCGTAGTAGTGGCGTGACATCCGATCCGCCAGAGGCTTGGCAGGGTCCTGATGGAAGAGCATGTGCAGGATGGTTGCCTTTTCCCAGAAGGTCCGCTCGACACCTAGCACGTTCACATTGACGCCGCCTGTTCCCAGCAGATCAGGAAAGGCTTGATGAACATAAGGGGATATCTCGCGAACCTCGGCCGGCAGATGGACGCCCCGTGCCCCGAACTCGAAACGTACAATGGGTTTGATGTAGCCACCGGTACCGACCGACAAAGATGGATAAGCGAAGAGCACAGTTTGCGCGTCATCTGGATCAATTGAAAGGGAGAAGCCCTGATCCAGGACGGCGTCAAACGCGGCCTGAATCTCGGCGAAGAGCGACCCGGAGACTTCCGCTTCGGCCGCCTCCTGCAACTTTTGCAATAATTGCTTCTGCTTCTTTCCGGATAGATCAGGGTTTTCGGGGTCGCGGTCGCCTTCGAAACCGAGCCGTGCGCGCTCGAGGGATAAATCCACATCTTCCGAGAAACGGTGGATCACGTTATAGGCCTTGGAAAGAGATGTCCCTCCTTTGAAGATCATGTGATCGCCAAAGGAGGGTAGGGCGAAGAGCTGCTTCAGAGACCAGCAGACCCAGAAGTCTTTCTCAATAATGGCTTTAGACATCCCGAGCTGCGCCGCGGCTTCCTGGAAGGCCTCGTCTCGTTGTTCAGGGGTGTCGTTGGCAAACTGATCCATGCTGCTCAGGCGTATGCAACGATTTGCTGCACGACAGGATGCATCCATGCGGGCGTATGCTTGCTTTGCTTGGAAAGCAGAACTCGATCTTTATCGTCCAGCGAGTGTGCCAATTTGCCAATCACCTGATCATCGACCCGATCTTTGCCTACATAACGAAGCGCCTGAAACACCGCGCCGGTTTTCTGGCCGGCACCAACGAGCGTCTTGGAGGAGGCATGGCGGAACTGAATCACCTGTCGACCAATTGTTTTGTTCCGTGTTGGGCCATCGGTCATGTAGGTCGGCGTAGACGGCACCTGAGTCGAGAGTCCCAACTGATTGGCTGCCATAGCGGGGGAGAGCAGTAGGATTTGGTTGTCCTTCCGAGCTACAGCCCGCGCAATATCGTCCGCTGACGGCGACAGATAGCCAAAGCGGGGGCTTTTCTTAGGATAGTCATAGAGTCCACGTGTCAGGCGTCGGATCACGCCCTGATCAGCCAGGCGTGACAACGCTTGATCCACGCTGGCGCGGGACCCGATGTCCAGAAAATCCACTGGCGCAAAGATCGCGCCGCAGCCTTTTCCAATAATACGTTGCTTAATCTTCGCAGTAATCATAATCTATCTCCTTGTCAGAAAATAAGGTATGTTTTTCTGAAAGTCAATGTTGCAGGATGCACGTCTAAATCCGTCAGGAGGACGGGAAGCGGAAGTTCACAGCGTTCTGGACGAATGGCTGCTAAGTGCGCGAGGCGGCCGATCAGTGCACTGCAATCGTCAGGCAGGGCAGCCCGGTCGTCGGTGGAAGTTGCAACGTTTCGCGCCACTGGTTCGCGCCACTGGACTGAACGGTGTGGCTACCACAAGGCGCAAAAGCACCTTAGCCGCTTTGCGAGGGCAGGATTGTTATTGAAGGCTCCCATCATCCTTGGTGATGGAAAACTTAGAGTAGATAGTATCAAGTCCACCCAGATCGTGGTGAAGTGGTCCCAGAAAACTGGACAGTTGGTTAAGGTTTATCCCAAACCTTTGAAGAAATACGAGAATGACAAAACACCGCAAACCTGTCCGAAAAGGTGGGACCACTTCATCGTCGTAGTGGATGTACGCGTAGTCGCGTCTACGTTCGGGCATAGGTTCAAATCTAAGATTCAGCGGAACCGTCGAAAGAGCTTTGCGTTAAGCAAGAGAAGCAGCTCTGTGCCGCTTCTCGATAATGACAGGAGAGCGCCTCAATTAAAGCTTACTGCAAACTTGGCCGCGAGATTCGGCTAAGTTACGGGTAGGTGGTGGGCACGGCGTTAGGCGGAATGCAATTCGAGCACGGATATCTGTGCTACTGCATGTGCTAGGCACTCCGTCATACTTGAGCCACAGTTACGGACCAGACATGATAAAACAGAAACTTTCGCGGTGTGGCGGCAACACCATGATAATGATTGCGGACGAACTGACCAACAGGAGGACAAGTAGCGATGTCCAAACGCCCTGATGTACCGAAAAGACTGGCAGCAAGACTGCGTGGTGCTTACGCGAAGGTTACTGACGCTCGTAGCAGCCTGCGGCACTACCGAAAGAGAATTGGCCAGGCCGAAAATCGTATCGCGGAGTATGAGGCCGATCCGCAAGGGTTTGCAGACCGTTATTATCACGGCATGGCCTGGAACTCATACCCACCGCAAACAAACATAAGCCGTGAGCGCGAGGGGCTGGAATACCGGAGAATGCGAATTTTAGAATGTTATGGTGAACAACGGGAAGCCCTAGTCAATATGCGCCGTGTAGAATCCGATGTGCTAAACGAGGTGAAGAATATGCGGCTAAGCGCAGGTCGAGTGCCTTGGCCTCGCGGACCGCTTACGAAAACCGAATTGCGGGCGATAGAGATAGAAGAAGAACGCGAATGGCGTAAGGAAGATCGCCGTCAGCGGGAAGAAGATCGACAGCATGAACGTGAACAGGCCCGCATAGATGAGGAAGAACAACGCCACGAAGAAGAAGAATGGCAGCGTGAGATCGCAGCTATGTCGCCGGAGCAACGACAGCAAGTGCGGCAAGAAGCCAAGCGATTGTTCGAATCCGGTGCAATCAAATTCGGAATCGAAACCCGAGAAGAGTAGCTCGGAGAGTGAACGCCAATCTTAACAGAACATGACACTTTTGGCTTGTGCTCTCATTCTGGGTGCGGCTGCCCGCCAGTATTGCTCTATACATGATTGTCGGAAAGATGCTGCTACTAAAGGGCTGAAGTTCGGTAGCAGGAGTGCAGAGCGTCACGCTCCACCAAGGCAAGAGTGATATCATGGAAACCGGCCCGAATTCGCCGCCCACTCGGGCCAAAAATGCTGTAGTGCGGCCCGTCTAACGAGGTATTGCGCTTTGCAAGCAACATCACAATCGTTCTGAATGCGCATTGCGTGGACTTTTGGGACGGAAACGTTGACGCATTGCGCCGACTACTAGATATTGGAACAAATTGCGAACAAGAGGCCATCAAATATGCCCAAGAACATCCTAATCTTTTCTGATGGGACCGGCCAAGTCGGTGGGTTACGACCCGACCAGCGGCTCTCGAACGTCTACAAAATCTATCGCGCGATGCGTCCCGGTCCGTCGTCCCCGATCGATCCCAAGGAACAGGTCTGTTTCTACGATGCAGGTCTCGGTGCGGGTGAGGTGGGAGGTCTCACGCTCCGGCGAATCAGGAACATCTTATCGGCCGCAGTCGGCACCGGGATCGATGAAAACGTCATCGATTGCTACGAGAAGATCATCTCCTACTATGAACCGGGTGACCGTATCCTCCTCTTCGGGTTTTCAAGAGGGGCATATACAGTTCGAGCCGTTGCCAATGTGATGAACCTTTGCGGCGTCCCGACAGAGATGCCGGACGGATCGCCAGTACCGCGCTTCGGTCCGCGACTTAGGAAAATCGCGAGTGACGCGGTAAATTTCGTCTACAATCATGGCAACGGCTACCCGCGTGGTCAGAAACCTTATTACGAACGTCGCGAGGAACTCGCCCGTCGGTTCCGGCAAAAATACAGCAGCTTTGTACCGGACGCGGATAAAGACGTTCAGGGTAACGTACAGCCCACATTCATAGGTGTTTTCGACACCGTCGCCGCACTCGGGAACTCTAAGGTGAGTCTACTCGCCGGCATCACCGTGTTCGCGCTCTTTGTAGCTTTCTGCGCGTCGCTTTGGTTCTCTTGGTCATGGTACGTCTGGCTTCCGTTTTTCGGCCTCCTTACTCTCATCGGATTCTGGTATGGCAAGCTGAAGTGGTCGCAGTGGAAGTACTTCTCACCCGACGAGAATAAGCCGCTCAAATTGTCTCGTCTCTCAGATTGGTTTGCGATCTGGAAGTACGGCCACTACGCTAAGTGGAATCTGGAAAACTACGATCAGTGGCTCGATTCTGATGTCGGTCATGCTCGTCATGCGCTCGCAATAGACGAGCATCGCAAGAACTTTCCCCGCGTGAAATGGGCGATGGCGGCTGAAGCCAAGAAGACAGAAGGCCGGGAGCCGCCGTGGTTGAAGCAAGTTTGGTTCGCGGGCTGCCACAGCGACGTTGGCGGCAGCTACCCAGAACCGGAGTCCCGCCTTAGTGATATCGCGCTCAGCTGGATGTTGGAGGAGCTAAAGGCATGTGTTCCCGACGTCCAAATCAACGAGGACAAGCTGTACGTCATGCCGGATCCGACCGGTATGCAGCATGAGGAAGCCTTCATGTTTTTATTTGGTCCGATCCGTAAGCGCTGGCCGGTGGTTCCTCGTGAAGTGAGTGCTGCCTTTGAACTCCATCCATCGGTCATCGAGCGCCTTGAAGCTGGATTGGTTTCTCACGTCGGTGAGATGCGACCATACCGACCAGAACAACTCCGTAACCACCCGTCGGCAAAGTCCTACTTCAATGATGGACAGTGAGCAGATTCTCTGTCTTATCAACATGGTTAGGTGGAGCGCTATGGTAGCCGTTGTCGGCCCAATGCAGACCTATAATAAAGCTTTCTTGAATGTCCGCTTCGGCGATTTGGCAGCGACTGTACCTGCCACAAGCAATTCTTTCTATTACATGGAAAACACAATTTTCCGTCGGATGCCTAAAGCGCGAAATCAAACAGAGTCACGCTAGAAAACGATCCTCGTTCTAAGCCCCAATAAAACGATGTTGTCTTGCGATGGGTTTAGAAGCGGGTTGGCTATATATTGAATTGAAGGGGTGATTTGCAGACCGGGTGAGATTGAAAAGCGATAGAAAGCTTCCGCTGTGAACTGTTGGCCGTCAATTCCGTTTGACTCCGCCCAATTCAAACCCAAGCCTGCGCCATCAGTATTGCGTCCATAATAGGCAATCCCAGCAGATAAGGACTTGTTATAAAGCGCCGCAGTTCCTTCACTCACGCCGGCACGCACAAACGGCATCCATTTGTTATCGACAAACCATGCGGCCGAGAACGAGGCGCCTTTATCTTCGGCGCGACTTCCATCATCGGCCGCATCTGCATGCCATAAAGTTACATGCACATTGTCGAAATAAATCCGATCAAAGCCACTCGTGTAGCCAACCTCAACACTTTTGAAGAGATTTCCGTCGGAAAACACATCGACGTCTGGCGAGGTCGGATCGGCGTTGGCATCGGCTATACTGCCAACCGCGTAAAAGTTGCTGCCAAGCTTCACACCGCCAGCAATTGCCAAACCGGGATTGGGCGCATTAATCGTTGGGTTCGTATTGAACGACAGGTTTTGAAAGGACGTGTAGGGGCTGATCGCTCCATATGGGTCTAGGAAATCAGTTACATCGAGTTGGCCAAACTGAAGGGTCCAAGACTCGTCTTCTGCTCTTTGGGTCCAGAACAGGTTTGTGAGCATTGTGCCATTGTCATTAAACGCCGTACCGGTGATCGCCAATGCGCCGCCGTCTAGACCCAAGAATTGCGGGGCAACATCGGTGTAGGCGTGGCGGTTCTCAAGTTTAAAGGTTAGCGAGCCGCGCTCAGTTGCCTGCCAACTCCCGTAAAATCGCGCTATACCGCTTGCGGCCTCGCCGGTGCCGAGGTCTGTATTTGTGGACTGGCCAAGGGCGAGATAGTCAAGATTGAACCGAAAACCCTTTTCTGCCAACCCGTCTTTCCAGGCAAACCAACGCGGAGCAATGTTGCGCGGAAAATCGGAGCGAAATTGAGGGTCGGTCAGCCCATCTCCCGGTTCAAGATCCGCCTGCACCGAGGAAGGTCCGCCAAGGCCCTGTGCCATTGTCGACGTTCCCAAGCAGAGCAAAGCTGCACAACCGATGAAAAAACTATGTCCAAATTTCATAATGGCACCTTTAGGTAAATGTTTGTTTTGCGCGTTTATGTGGTCAACGGATCGGCGCAAGGAGCGCCGCCCGAGTTGCCGCGTCTAGAGGTGGCGAAGGCGGATTTTTCTGAAACGGGTTTTTTGTGACGGGACTGATCGTGAATGTATAGGTCATATCCTCGGCAAAGGTATCGGGCCTCACAACATTCCTCTCAACGGAAAAATTCAATTTCACGATGCGTTTTCCAATGGCGGTTGTTTTAGAGACAGCGAGTTGAACTGGAACCGTCCATTCCTGCCCAGATGGGGCGTTCCAATCGTAAGTCATTGTTGGCCCAGTACCGACCATCCAGCCGCCACCGAGACCATAGAATAGGAAATACTGGAGGGATGTAATCGAGGTGTCTGCACCGCTGCCGCCCACTTTCTCGTTGTGGAACGGGAAAATACCGTAGATGCCCCAATCAGTAGGCTTGGTCGCGAGGAAACTTGGTCCGAGTAACCAATTCTCGGTTGATGTATCGCTGCCAGTGGGCACCAATCCAACGACGCCTGCACCAAGGGTCCATCCTCCGGAATTCCATGAGTAGAGCAAGTCGTAAGGAATATCTCCAAAGGAATTGAGACCGGTAAATGAGCCCGAAGCCGCGTCGAGCGAGGGCTGTCCCCAACTATAAACGAAGGCTGGTCGGAAGATTAGGTTATTTCCGCTATCTAGCTTGAAAGGAAGGACAGGTTGATAGGTGAAGGTTGTGCTGTTTTGATCGTCCGCACCGTGTAAATTTCCGCCAAATGTCCGATACTCAAACTTGAAATTTTGGGTCGCGTTGGAAGCGCCCGGATTGGACAGCTCTTTTGCGAGTTCGTCAACGTTTGGGCCAACAACTTGGGCGCTGGTCGGAGAGGTAAGCCCAAGAACGATGGCGAGCGACAACATCAATTTTGGCATTAACAAGGCCCCCTTTCCTTTACAATATGAATGGGGCGCTCTTGAGCGAGCGCCCCTCAAGATATTAATTCAGGGTGTTCTTATAGATCACACCGTCTTTCATGATTAGGTTGATTGTCTCGGGGCTTTCTGGTCGCGGCTCAGCGGTGTGCCATTCCGACCCAGTGCCCACAACTGAGAAATCTTCCAGCGGATTGCCATCTATCAGCAAAATGTCCGCGTAAGCGCCTTCTTCGATCACACCTAATTTTCCATCCGGATATGGGTTCATGAAATCTCCGGTCATGGCCGCGATTTCGCCACCAATGGAGGTCATTGCAACAAGCGATGTGTGTGCGCCAAAAAACTCATTCGCGAGATGCTTTTCATAAGCGATCTGGATATTGCACGCTCCAACTGTACCAACACAATCTGTATGATGGCCACGCTTGGCTGGGCATTCCCTCATATTATCTAGGTAGTTTCCGAAAGCGGCGGTTGCGGACTGAGCTTTGCGCAGGCTGGCAGGAACATCCCTAATCGCAGGAATGTCAAAGAGGTTCGGATCGAAGGCCGTTAGGTTGGTTGTAATATATGCTCCTTTTTCCTCCATTAATGCTCCGATCTCGCAGTCATACTCGAAGCCATGCTCGATTGACATCACACCAGATTCCAGTGCGTTCATGATCGCTTCTTTTCGGTAGGAATGTGCCATCACATAGCTGCCGTATTCACTCGCGACCTGAACGACAGCGTCAAGCTCGGACTGCGAGCCCGCCAGTAACTGCCACGGATCAAAGGCCGACACGACTCCGCCCGACTGCATGTATTTCAACTGACTTGCACCCATGCGAAAGTTGTTGCGCGCAAACTTATGCGTATCGGCCGCGTTGTCGACCTCTTGCGCCATGTTCAGCCGACTGAAGTTAGAAGACTCGCCGACAGGAGAAGTGTAGTTCGCGAAATCCGCGTGCCCACCGCGCGAACCGAGGAATGCCGCGGACGGGTAAATACGCGGTCCGACGACGGTTCCAGCGTTTATAGCGCGCTGCAAACCTGCGTTCTGGCCTCCAGCATCTCGCACCGTCGTAAAGCCCTGCATGAGATACATCTCCGCGGAAGCGACTCCGGCAATAGCTAGATCTTCCCAAGTGCTGTTGGCTTCCATCGAGGGAAGCGTCGGACCTGGCAGCATTAAGTGAACATGGTTATCGATAAAGCCGGGCATCAATGTTCTGCCACCGCCGTCGATCAATTGGGCATCGCCTGCGTCAATGCTTTGTGTCGATATAGTTTTGATCAAATTGCCTTCGACCAAAACAGATGCATTTTCCAGTAAGCTTTCGCTCACACCGTCAAAAATGTTGACGTTGGTGAACAAAACCTGTATTGGGTCGTCTTGTGCCGCGGCAGACAATGCCCCGAATGCAAGAAACCCACTCGCCAATGCAGTTGAAGTAATTTTCCCTAGTTTCATGTTTGAGCTCCAAAAGAATACCTGTCCCAACTTAGCGGACCAAGTTGGTACTATTGCAGATTAATGCAATTCACCCTTATCATTACTTACCACTCGCAAGCGATTTTTTGCAAAAAATGACGGATGAGGATTGACGAAGTTCCACGAATTGCGCTCACTGTGATACGTTCAATTTCTGGGTGCTACATTCATGCCGAAATCATTGCCATTGGTGCAGCTTCAACTGCTTGCCCCTCTTATTAATGGATTAAGAACGTATGGCGTTGATCCAGAGTCCGTTTTGACAAGTGTTGGTTTGACAATGAGCGCAGTCGAGAAGAAAGGCTCATCGGTGCACGTTATGGTTATGCATCAATTCGTTGAACGCTGTGCTGAAGTAACTGGCGACCACACCTTCGGCGCAAGCATCGGCTCCCAACTAGATCCCACGGGTTGGCCGATGATCCGCTTGGCCTTCGAGAAGTCGAGCACGCTTGGAGATTTCTTGAACGTTTATGTTTCCCAAGCATCTTTGGTTGCTTCGTCCGTAACGGCTTATGCGGATGTTCGTGGAGACATTGTAACATTCGGCGAAGATAGACGGTTTGAGCCGCTCATAGTGCCCGCGCAAAATGACGGTTTCATGATTGGCCTAAAAGTGACTATTCTTGAGCGACTGCTGGGTCATCGAATGGACCCTGAACAGGTCATACTAGTGCTTTGCGATCCGTCCGTTCTGCCGAGTTCCTTTACTCGGTTTCATGTTTTGCGTGGAAATCGAATGGGACCACGAATTCGGTTCCCGTCCGAGTGGCTCTCATGGCCAATTTCGGGTGGCGATACCACCGATGATTTCACGGATATGGTTGCGAAGGATCGTAACGAGAATTTTTTGAATGGGTTTCGATCTCTACTCAACCTACATATCGGGAATGGTGGACTGAAGGCGGGCGAAGCTGCAAATTTACTGCATTTAGACACACGGAAACTTGCACGACAGCTTGCTGAGATAGGAACCAGTATTTCTAAAGAACTGTCGCGAGCCAAAATCACTTATGCGAAGGAAGCATTGAACGACGGCGACCGTTCCATCGAAGAAATCGCTTTTGAATTGGGATACTCCGATCCGTCCAACTTCACACGCGCATTTACAAAAGAGGAAGGAATTAATCCCTCCCAATACAGATTATTGGACTAGAAACTTATGAAACTCAATGTGACGACTTTTACGAACGTAGTTGGGACTGTGAATCCGCGCCACATAATTTTTAACAAGTGAATTTGGTAGCGGCAGTTTTCTTCGCCAGTAAATGCAGAGAACTACAAAGCAGACCTACGTTCCATTTGCGGCGAAGGTCTCCTTCCCGACCATTGTCTCACCGCCAAATTGCTGCCAGATTTTCGAGGCAAACAGAATAGCATGTTAAAAGTAACGAAGGTCCGTCGTCGCAAAAAAGGTTTTCCGTTTATCCTACCGATAATCGGATGCGCAATCCTGCTATGGGCAATAACGATGCGACCTGATGGGCAGTCAGCGGCTCGACAAGATGCCAACACTCCGAACATATTAAACGGGGGTGGCGCATGGACAGGCGGCAGTGCATGGAAGGGTAATCATAGAGTTAAACAAACTACGGCTGTATTGCCCGGCGCACAGCTTGTGGACACCGTTACTCGCATTCGGGATGGCGATACAATTGTTGTTGGCCTAGTCCCAATCAGGATTGCCAATCTCGACTGTGCTGAACGTGGTAGCAACACTGGTGATCGAGCGACGCGCCAAATCACAGAGATCGTTAAAGACGTTCAGCTTCGATGCACGTTGGAAGGACGGCGCAGCTATGATCGCGAAGTTGGGGTTTGCAGCCTGTCTGACGGACGTGACGTTGGAGAACTATTGATTACTGGTGGCTATTGCCAGCGATGGCAAGGATGAGATCGACATGGGTGCAAACACAGCGAATACCACTTCGTCCCGCGTGTTAGGCCTCAATCACCTCAAATGCTTTGCGATGGCCTAATACCCGGTCAGGCGAGACGCACTACAGCAACGGTAGCAAATGGCTGAAAACCACAATTATTTAACATAATATTGATTATGCGCCTAATTCGCGTTTAGCGAGAAAGGTGAAGAAATGAAATTGAATGAAAACGTTATAAAACCGCTCGGGCGGCGCATCGGTTCAATCGGAGCGGGAGCGCTGATCGCGCTGCTGTCTATCACCGACCCAGAAACTGCGCAAGCGATCAAAGTGCTTGGCGCGGCGTTCGGAATGGTCGCGGTTGATCTGTATATGTCATGGAAGGGCCGTTAATATGGACCCTTTAACTATGGCAATTGGCGTTGGCGCTAATCTTGTCGGCAGCGTGCTGGGCTCTAATTCTGCCAAAAAACAAAACGCTGCCGCAATGGCCCACCAGCATAGAATGCTTTGGGCAACTGGCTATCAACAGGAATTTCGCCAACGGCGTCAAATGAAGTTTGAAGACCAGTATAAGCGTAAGCAACAGCACCGCGATGAATGGTACCAAAAACGCGCCGAAAATCGGCAACGCGCTGCCGAAATAGCCGCAGAAGATCGTGCCTACGCTCGGACTGACCCTGCGGCTATTCGCAAACGCGCAGAAGAAGCGGGGTTTAATCCCCTTGCCTCTCCAGAAACTCCGCTCGGTATCGGCGGAACTTCTGGCTTTGGCTTCGCCTCTGGCGCTACTGGGTTCAGTGGTGCCGCCTCCATTTCTCCAGTTGGTGCCCCACAAACCTCTATTGGCGATCTTGTCGCCCGTGGTTTTGCGGGTGCTAGTGATGCGGTTTTTCAAGCGGAACAACTCGCTATCCAGCAATCTCAGCTTGAACTTGAGCGCCAACGCATTAATACTCTCGCCCAACAAATGGCTTTAACGCCCGAAGTTGGAGGAATTTATGCTCAACAACGTGCCAATCGTTCTGTTAGTGCTGGCTCTTCTGGTGCTAGTCCTGCTGCGGGTGCTGCTGCGGCTTCTCTTCCCGTCCAAGAGGCCGCGTCTGAAGTAGTAGAAGTAGCTGGTAATCAAGGCTATATTTCGGCAAACCCTAAGGCTGGCGAAAGGGGTGAGGCGGCCTACGGCGAAATAGGCGGCGAGGTTCTCGGATTAGCTAACGCGGTCGACGATCTACGCGGCAATACGTTCCAACATGCTTTCGACCCCGAATGGGGTTGGGAATTTCGTTGGCCAGAGCGTCCAGATGCTCGGCCATCTTCCAGCAATTACACTCCTTCTAAACCTAAAACAGCGCCGCGAAATTCGATGCTGTTTTCCCCAAGCCTGTTGAATCTCAATTCGCAGGGCTTGCCCCAAGATTTCCTTCAATAATCGCAAAACCTCAAGAAAGGTAATACTATGAGTATGTCTAAATATATGCGTCCGCGCACTATTCGCCGTGAGGCGCAATCGCTTGCGGGTCGTTTCCGTGGCGGTAAACTCGCCCCAGTCATGGCGCAAGTCTTTCAAGGCAGCGAGAGCGGTATCCTGAAAGAGAATATCACGATGGAACTGGACCCAATCGCTGGGCGCATGGTTACGCCAGTAACTGCCGAGATCGTCGCCGTTTATGTACCAGTTCCAGCAATCGACGCGCTTAAGAATCCTGACGACGATTTGCCGGGAAATACAGAGGCGATTCGCCAGAAACTTCTTAGCTCTACGGCGCTGTTCGGCGTTGAAGAAGAAGGCGAAATCTCGAAGCGCCTCGGCGTTGTGCCGCGCTCAGTAAGTGGCACCAAATACGTCAATGAGGCGGTGCGGCTCGCGCATATCGTGGCCGTCAATCATCTGCGTAAGCGCAAGTATGTGAACGCCGAGCAGCTTGACGCCTCAAGCATGGATGTGACTCCCGCAATCCTTGGTCAAACGGTTCTCGACCGCCTTAACGGTGTTCTTGACCCAGAAGACCGCGTTAATGGCGCGGTAAACTTCGAGGGCAAATTGCCAGTTTCGGGCGTTGGTGTCGGCGCTTCTGCTACCGCATCAAATGGTTGGATTCGGGATAGTGACGGCAGCGATGGTTATGAGGATGTATTCAACTCCGATACCTCGCCCATCAAGCTCGTTGAAGACCCTAACAATCCTGGCTTTCCGTTGGTTCAAGCTGATCTTGGCGCTACGGGCGCAGACATTACGCTTCAAGTGATCAGCCCCACCTAAGTAGTCCAGTTTGAATGTTAGTGCATGATCGGCCTTAGTTCCATCGGGACGATGGTTTCCGGAGCCGGCGGGCGGTAGCCCAGAGCACTGTGTGGTCGTTTGGTATTGTAGTGTTTCCTCCAGCTTTCGATGATAATCTGTGCTTCGCGTAGAGTGTAAAAGCTCTCCCCGTTCAGCAACTCGTCGCGGAACCGGGCATTGAAACTTTCGCAATACCCATTCTCCCACGGCGAGCCAGGCTCAATGTAAGCCGTTTTGGCTCCAACCGCCTCAATCCAGTCTCGAACAGCCCGAGCTATGAACTCCGGGCCGTTGTCCGACCTGATGTAGGCCGGAACGCCGCGCAAGATGAACAGATCCGTGAGTGCGTCGATGACTTCTGTCGAGTTCAACTTCCGCTTCACCCGGATCGCCAGGCATTCCCGGCTGTATTCGTCCAAGATGTTCAGGGTCCGGAACGCTTTCCCGTCATCAGTTCGATGATGAACGAAGTCATACGACCAGACGTGGTTGCGATACTCTGGCCGCAGCCGGACACATGAGCCATCATTTAGCCAGAGCCGCCCCTTCTTGGGTTGTTTCATGGGTACTTTGAGCCCCTCACGCCGCCACAACCGTTCAACCCGCTTGTCGTTCACCTGCCAGCCCGCATCCCTGAGCAGAGCCGCAATCCGGCGATACCCGTACCGGCCATACTGACGTGCCAGTTCGATCATATCAGCAACCAGCCGTTCTTCGTCACTTCGGTCAACAGGCAACCGCCTCTGGGTGGATCGGTTCTGCCCCAAAACACGACAGATCCGCCGCTCAGACACCCGCACCTCATTGCGAATGTGATCGATGCAGGCGCGGCGGCGCGAGGGGCTCAGAAGTTTCCCCGTGCGGCTTCCGACAGGATCAACTTGTCCAGGGTCAGATCAGATACGGCTCGCCGCAGTCGATCATTCTCCTTCTGAAGCCGCTTTAGTTCCCTCAGTTGGTCGGTTCCCATTCCGCCATATTGTTTGCGCCAACGATAAAACGTCTGTTCAGTTATCTGCACTTGCCGGATTGCATCAACACGCGGCATGCCTTGACCGCAAAGCACCTCAACCTGCCGCAACTTCGTGACAATCTCTTCTGGCTTGTGTCGCTTAATTCCCATTTTCAATCCTCCGATTCCTAACTATAGGGGCGGACCACTTCAAAGGGGGAGGACCACGGCATGGGCCTGAAAATGCTTGCCAACTCCTTTTGGAAATGTGGCCACCGAAAGGACTACCAGAAAAATTGCAAACATTTTATAACTATTGGAGTAAGATTTACTTTGAAGAGCTCTATGATTTTAAGGGTTGGAAGCCTGTATATACAAACAATTTACCTCCTCGACATACTCTGCTGAGGGAAGAGCGCATTCCCTACGTCGGGGATTACGCCGAAGTCGACGAGCACAACAACATTATTGCTCGCATCGCAGCTGAACGCTTTGTCCTCATGATGATGCCGTACTTACAGCTCAACAGAAAAGGATTATACGATGTCCTTGCTTTCGACATCGATAGCAATTTTGATCTTCAGCTACTGATCGACGCCGGCATTCCCTTGCCAAGATATTTTGTTTCTCGGTTAAGACAAGAAGGTGACGCTGACACCCTTGTGCGGCGACCGCATCTTGTCTATTGGCTAAGACGGCCCGTTAAACGAGGTCAAACGGGAAGAGCAACCAGACCCGAGGCATTCTTCCTATCAATCAAGAAGAAGTTCGAAACAAGCCTCCGTGCGCTTGGTCTCGATGTTGATCCAAAACCTCTGGATCTCAGTAAGAACCCTCATTCTGATTTATGGGATGTAAATCAAGGCGAATATAGGGATTGGTCTTTAGAAGAGCTTGCGACGGCTTTACCGAGGCTTTCAGAAGGCGAGACGTCCAAATGTAAAGTGAGTTCCACGCCGCAGAAAAACAAATGTGCATTTGCGCGCTCACAACCGACGACGGAGGCAAATAGGAGCGTACTTAGCGGGTGCGCGGGACGGAATGAGTTTATCTTTAAAGAAACGCGTCTGTTTGCATATCCCTTGAAGAACCTATGCGCAGACGAAGGCGAGCTTTACGCGAGGGTTGAAAGCTTTGCACATACGCTGAACAGAAACCATTTCTCCAGCTACGCGGAAGGCTCGCTGGGCGATACGGAGGTCGATACAATTGTGCGCTCGGTGGTCAACTTTGTAATAAACAAATATTCCGGCCGCATAGATGACAAGGATAGAGGAGTATGTGCTCGGGAAGGATTAATCGAGGCCGGAATGCCGCTTCGTCAAAAGCAAGGAATTGGGGGCCGTTTTGGTGCGCAAAAGAATGCAGACAAGACACGTAGTAAGATCCAAGATGCGCTGAGACGGCTGAAAGACTCCATATCGTCTCCTTCCGTTAGCGATGTCGCCCGACATGCAGACGTGTCTCGTACGACCGCTCGAAAGTGGATGAAAATTCTGGCAACTGAAAGTGCTGCGATTAATCAAACTCAGGTGGTCAATACAGTGCCAATCAGAAAGAGGGATAGAATAGTTTCTGTTTGGGCATGGGAGCGTGCTGGTAATACGCGCAAGATTAAAGTGACGGCTTTGGCAGGGACTAGGGTTAGCGGCATGCTGATGTCATCAATCAATGAACACTTAAGCAAGTCTGCAAATAACCAGATCAATCCGCCGCCAAGTCTCACGCCTGAAGACATCGCTAAGTATCGCCATCCCTACTGCCAAGAATTGGCATTAACAATCCGTGGATCGGTGGTACCTGCACCCAAGATTGAAGAGGGTAAGGGATGCCTACCATGGGCGCCGACGCGTGTCTTAGATCTGGGCGGTTTCTTGGATGATGATATCGATGAACACGCACCACCAGTGGGTGAAATCGATCATTTTGGGCGTGTTCGCTATCCTGAAGAAATCTATGCTCCAACACGGATTGGGATCAAAACTAAGGTCTGGTCTGATGAAGATGTAGATCACTATTTCGAGATGATTTCAGCTGTCGGCGCATCATGAACCAAAATCTAAAACTCATAGGTTTCTTACATTGCTTCTAGAACCCAATTTCTAGGAAGATGCCTTTTTCAAATAATTTGATAATTCATGCTTTAGCTCAAAGTACCTTGAAGGAGCAGAGTGCGGTGCCCCTAGTTTCCTAGACACCTGCCTTTTCCAACGATTGCTCAAGGGCCGTCGCGACGGATTTCGCTATCTCAGTTTAAATTTCTTCCTGAAGGCTTCGGTTGGTGTTCGCCATCCAAGGCACTTTCTGAGTGTCCCCTTCAGGCGGTCGCAAATCGTTTCCAAATGATGATTTGTGATCGTCATGGGATCATCAAAGCAGGTCGCTGTGCGCACTTCATGTTTGAAGTTTTTGGCGCGGCTCGTATTGTCCACGCCACCTTTGTGAAATCTTTTTGTTTGAATGAGCCCCTGTGCTGCTTCCAAAATCGTGAATTTCGCGGGGATGATTTCGTTGGAAATTATGTTCTTCAATGTTACTGCTCTTCAGCCCTAAGGGCGGAATGCGGTTAATAAGTGATGAAAAATATACTTCGCTGGTCACTGCTTACCCCGGCCCTGCGGCTCTTGCTGTTGGCTGGCGGAATTGCCAGCGAGCCAAGATTAGAACCGGTAGGTTTCGCTGAGATTTACGTGAAAAGCTGTTTAATTTTAGTCGTACTCGTCAAATAGACGAAGCAATAAATATGCTTCACAAGCGCATAACTTGCAGCAAAATCAATAACCTAGAATTTCCACAAACGTATATAGAAAGCTCTCGATCCAATATTTCTGTCACAGGTTGTTTCTTGCATCGGTTCGCCCATTTGCCCTTAAAAAGGAGACCAGCATGCCGAAAAAACGCAGTTTCAAACTATACAAAGATATTTTCCTGAGCGAACCCGACCAACCTGTTTTTAGTACGGTTGGCAAAATAGAAGAAAATCGATTTCTTATCCTAGGTCAGATCGAAATATACTCGAAGACTGACGGTGCAATCTTGCTCGAAATCAGCCGTATGGGCAAAGACGTTTACAAGAGCACCCGGGGTAAACTGGATATTTTGCAGCACAGAAAAAAACACCACTGTCCGCATCTGTTTGGCTTTCTGAAAATCCTCGAAGAAACGTATGCCGCGGCCGCATGGATGTGCCTTGATGACAAAAATGCCCGTTATCTTCATCTTACACTTCTAAAAACAAGAAAGCCGCCCGTTCCGAAGGCGACGCTTTCAAAAGCAATGTTTTGAACCACAACGCTGGCTCAGTAGGCCGGCGATCAGAACTGGGTTCGTTCGGTTATCTGGAAGATCAAAAATCGCATAGTTCCCCTTACTCAGGCGTGTGGGATCAAGTGATAAATTTCGCCAATCACAAGCGTCACGTGCACGATGACTGCCGCGATGTGCAACTGATGGTAAGCTTCTTTAATAAAATTGAACATATCGTCCGCTCCATTTTCGGGTGCACTATTTCTATCTCTTTGCTATAAGCCTGTCAACTGTTAAATTATTGAAATATAACAATAAAATTAGAATAAACCTCAGATTCTTGCACATTCAATTCTAAGTATTGGGTCTCTTCAAAAATAAGAAAGCGCCAGAAAAATAAGAGTACGCAAATAACGACAAGGCTCCCCACACGACGAGAGCGAGGAGCCGTATTCATTTAGCAGGCGTCATAATTTGAACGACTGTCCATGCATCTCAAGATACGCGATCAAAGACAATTCTACAGCTCGGACCACAGCTTGCTCTTTGTCCTCTCTGATCGCATTCCACGCCGCATAAAGGGCGGCAAGCTGTCGTTCTCTGCAGTTGCGAAGAATTAATTGGTGTTTCTCAAAAGCGGACTTTCAATAGTTGATCGCTTAGGGACCACCAGCACCACTGAACCACCATTGAACGACGCTTGCCGTTAAGCTGCCGACGATACCAAGTAAGAGCGCGACCAAAACATAGATGCCAATGATCATTAGGCTGGTCTTTCTCGTCTGAAGTTTTACGAAAGCCGAGAAGCCTTGTAGCACATTCTGCCCACTACCTTCGAACTCTTTCCGCCAGTGATAGACAACCATGCCGTCCTCTAAGCCGTGCGGGACATAGTCCCTCCATATTTGGGTCTCGAGCAAACGGCTCTTGTGCCACTCGGCATGGGATGATGTGATCGACGATGCCACGGGAACGACAGCAAGGAATACAATACGGGAAACATCGGCTATACCATGTCGAGCGGCATCTGCGGATGCTTCGATCGACGTCGGAAGCGTGCGGGCCTCGTTCAAGCGGCAATCGATATACTCAATCTCTTCGAAGCCGCTCGTCCAGGCTCTGTCTTTCGGTTTAATCGCAGTTACAAACGGGCGTGTGTTGTTCTTTGGCGGTAATAGACGGAGGCGGAAGTAACCACATTCTGGTTTGCCGTTGCACTGTCTCGCAAGGGACTCCAATGCAATTGAAGTAATCGAGATGAAAGTGCCCCCGTCCTTCTCCGTGAGGTCAAGTTCGGAGTTGTCGATCGAACCATTCTCGGGCGAGAAAAGATGGACGTGACAATAGGTACTAGTGCCGAGTTTCAGCTCTACTGATTTTCCACTTGGCTTCTTGGTAGATGAAAGAGTTTCGTTGAAAATACCTTGGGCGAGCTCAGTTGACGCAAACTCGGGCCCGAGGTCTTCAATGTCTTCACGTTGCAACTTGAAGGGAACATAAATCCGGATCGCCGATAACGCTGACGGGTCGCTTGGCATAACACCAATCTCAATGAAATCGCGGCGTTTTGTGCCCGAAAAATGCCAAAGATTGACATGAAATTCCGTTCGAACTTCTGCTTCATCGGCTGCACGTTCGCACCAGAAAGCAATGGACTTGTTGTCAGACATTGGGTTCAGCCTCTTGCACTGCGCTCAACACTCTGGACAGCGCCTCGTCATCGCCACCGTCTACAAAATGAATAGGTATGTTCAATCCATTTGCGATATCACGCGCAGCTGCAATCGCAATCTCTTGCTGCTTGGCTAGTGAAGCGACGCTCCGTTCGGGTCTCTCTCGGCTAATATCGCGATTACGGTTTAGGTGGATCCTTCGCGGTTCATCTTTGATAAAGACCACGAAGTCAGGATCAATTTCACGAAAAACATCCGAGCTGATACGAACCAACCCGTCAGGTGTATCGATAACTACATGTGCATCTAAGATGACAAGGGTCTTATCAGGATCCGTATGTCGGTTGAACGCTTCGAGCAGAGCTGCCTGGTTGCCTTCAATACTGCGAGCACGAAGGTGATCCTGAGACGGGTGTTGTCCCTCGGTCTGTAAGAGTGAGTCTCGGATCAGACTGCTTGCAGAGAGAACCTGCATGGGAATGGCTACGCCCACTTTCTCGAGTAGCCACGTCTTCCCAACTCCGGAAATGCCGGCAACAATGCCAACTCTAGGCGTCAAAGCGGGAACCCAAAGTTACAGCGCTGCAAGGCTTCGCGAAGCCGCTTGCCCCTTAACTCAACGATGGATTGTGGCGGGTGTCCTGAAAAGATCCCTGTATCGTGCAACTCGTCCAGTGAGATCGGCGGATCAATATAATCGACGAGCAGGTAATTGATGACCTTCACAGGGTCATCGGCTGTAGCTCGATATTCCTCCAGTTCTTTTTCGCTATAAACAGATCTTCCGCCAGTCAATTTCATAAGGTCTTTGGTTGACGTTGCGAGTGCGACGTCATCGAGAATTCCAACCGCCGTCAGTGCTTGTGACGGGTTTTCAAGCGACTTGCCTTTGTAAAAGAACAAGACTGATCCCGGTGCGCCAAGGTTGGATGGCGCGCGGCATAGGTAAACCTTTCGAATCGTGTTACCAGGGCGTCTTGGACCGGAGCCATGACTGGTGTCGCGAAACAAGTCCGGCTGACGCGCATCACGGAGGTCAGGATAAAGAACATCGTGGTAGTCTTCTTTGATTGGGATGACAAAACCACGTACGCCCGCATCGGCAATGAAACGCGGATAGCTTCTTCGGTCCGTTTCGTAGACCGAGGTGCCATTGATACGGGTGAGCTGTGTATTGGAGAACGAGCGTTCGAGAACAAGTTCGCCATCCGAACCCTTGGTTCCAGTCTTCTCGAACCCATAGAACTCTAACAGTGCGATCAAAGCATCTTGATCGGGGTAGGCTGTCAAATAAGCCAAATCATAGTCGTTCTTTTGCGCGAACCACAGTACCTTCTTGAGCAGCAGTTCGCCCAGTTTGATACCCCTTTTTTCTGGGCTGACCTTAAAAGTACAGATTTTCAAGATCTTTTGCGCTTTGTGCGTTGCGTCGGTATTGGCTCCAGTTTCGTCCTTACGGACAATCAGACCGGCAATCTGATCGTTGTCGTAGACGACCCAACATGGGCGCCGTTCTGCTACACATTTCGTCTTCCACCAGTCATTAAACTCAGGATACCCCTCACGAAGACTGTCGAAAAAACTGTCTGTAATCGGTATCGTATGGGCAGACACATCCGCTACATGCCGGATGGGTACGGCGCGCGGTTCGTAGGTTGTTGTGAGGAGCTGAGCCGCGTCAGCAATAAACAACACGCGGTTTGCGAGATCTGGTGCGTGTTTTTGCGCCCGTTCGTGTAGCCCTTGATCCTCTGTGACAAGAAAGTCTGAGGCATTAATGGAGAGCGCATGCAGCAGGGTGGCATCGACCTCATCATTGTGTTTTCGGATTCTTCCGAATGCTTGCTGGAGGTCGTCTTTGCTGACGCCCTTAACCTTTTCGAGGATCTGAAACTTGTCGACCTTGCTCAGTGAAATGGCGCGACGCGCAACATCCTTGTCGCGATTGATATCATCGCGCGCAGCTTCGTGAACCAGAACATCAACTTTGTGCTTTGCCGCCAGCTGAGAAAACTTGGCGTAGGCAGGTTTGACGGTGTGATTGTCTTCAAGGCCGATGATGATGTTCGTATCAATGAGATACGACTGAGTGCTCATCTTTCAGCGCCTTTCTAAGATCGCGTTTCGCATACAAAAATGATTGGGGCGGCTCAAAGCCAAATCGTTCTCTTAGGTCGGTAAGTTCCACAGGTCTTTCGAACGGTCTGGCGTTTGCGAACTCCAGAGCAAAACCCTCATCAAGACCTTCAAAGTAGCGGTCGAATTCCGGCCGCTCGATAAATGCCACATCCGCGTAACGTCGCCAAATCTCCTCGATGGCCAGTTTCTTGACAGACGAAATCTCCGTTACACCAACCATCGCGCGCTCTGGAGATGTCGAGTAAATGTAAGCAATTGTGCCCTTCGGTGCAGACGCAGGGAATCTACGCCGGAGCTCAACAGTCTTCTCACCCGACATGATACGGCTACTAAATTTTGGCCGAATGCTAAGTACCACATCTCTTTGAGGCCGAAACGGCTCTTCCGTGAAAATCGGAAGTACAAGTTGGTCTTCATGGTCAAGTTCAACGTCAAATGCCTCGCGCACGTGCAGACACAACGAACTACTGGCATCAAAGGCCGCGCTCACTTGAAGTGTTCCGCCAAGCGCTTCCACATATTTTTGGACTGTAGAGAGCTGAATGTCAGTGCGACCCTTCTCGAACTTTGATACGGAAGCCTGTCCAACATTGAGCAGTTCGGCCATATCGGCTTGCGTCAAACCAGAGAGTCTCCGAATCTCTTTGAGTGACTCACCTATCTTCGGCGATTGCTCATCCAGGCTCGATTCACAAACCTCTACGACTTTGCCCTGCAACTTGCCCATTCTGCTCACCTCTCATTTCCTCCAACTTGTAGTAGCAACGAGTATGCCTTACAAGGAATATTCGAGAAAAGTGTCAAGATGTTGTGGGCATTTGCTAAAATGCCAGCACTCCTAGTTGGATTTTGCACAGCTTTGGCTGCTCAACGGCTGCATTGACGGGCCGCCCTGCAGCACTCGAGAGCCTCATTGGAAAGCAGCTTTGAGCCGGAGTGGTGTGGGGGGACGGATTTGCACCGCCCCCTCGCGGTCTACCAGCTCAAACTGAGGGCCCAAACCGCCATCTTGTGGTTGGCGTGGCTGCTCACCCAACTAGGCCCACAGAACCGCGAGAGCATCCATACCAGTTTTAAACGTTGCTTTCATGAAGTCCTCCATCGGTAAGGTGAGATTGATATACCAGTCCACGCAAACCCAAAGGATGAACAGCCACGCCCCGACATCTCCGACGGTGAAACCCAAAGTCATCAGCGCTGACCTCGAAATCTCACTGATTTTAAAATGGGTAGTATTGGGAAGAAATTCAATGTCTGCTTTGCTGAAATTGCACCGCGGCATTCGCTGGTGTGACTAAGGCCGGAAAGGGCCGGAAACAGTCGGACTCGACACTAAAGCGTTGTTCAAAAACGAGCCTTCGGGAACCAGATTTGACGTCAAAGGCACGACCCGAATCCCTACTTCCAGAGACCAGTGGCGAGATATCTCACGGGTTGCTTCCGCCCCAGATATGATCTCACAAGAACCATAACATCTTACAACATATGAGCTCGCTCGATGGCTCTTGCACCAGCACCCGGTGCTTGATACGCCACGGCTTAAAGAGTCCGAGGCTACTGTCACCACTCATATATCGGCAACTCCTCGACATCGAAGTGCGGCTCGGCGTCTTGATCATACATGATGAAGCGCAGCTTTAGTTTCCACGCCAATTTGAGTGCAGCGCGAAAGGCAGGGCAGGAGCATCTCCTGAGTTCTTGCTCACGACCCCTCGGATCTGAGTATTCTGGAATATGAAAAACAAACCCATATTCGCTGCGCATGTAGGCGTCGCGGTAGAATTCGCCGCGGTTGATCTGATCCACAGTTTCGGGCGGCAGGTGATTGGTGGAGAGATCAAGCATGAAATACGCCCGTATCAATTTCATATCAAGAATGGCCATTGCTGCCTCCTAAATTGGGGGTGTCCAGCTCGAGGTTGAAGTGCGGGGTAATGGTATCAGTACGTGAGCCATACACTTCAAACAGAGCGGTCTCGGAAATCCTCACTTTCGTATCTGGCAATCCAGTGCGTAGCACCTCGGCAACACTGTTCACGCACCCCCAGCGACCATCCTCGGTAGCCCACGCGCCGGTAACCTCGATCTCATCGGCCGTGAGATACTGGCATAGGACCTTCGCTGCTGCCATTTGATCATTGAACACATGCGGCAGACATTCGCTGCCAAAACCCTCCCATCCGGAAAAAGGGGCTTCACCACCGTCGCAGCCCCATATCCGCAACGCGGACATGGGCTCCAATCTCTCGGCGCGATGTGCGGCAATGAGCGCATTGTCTAGACCGATTTGAATGGCCTCTTCAAATTCCTCGGTGATTTCGTCCGACAGGTATCCGTCGATGATGACCAATTGCCCCTCGTGAGCCAGCAGCTGGTTTCGAATGTGTTCACGACAATTTCCAGCAGCACGGCGCCCGACGTTGAAGTCACCACTTCCAAACAAGCTGCCTGGATGGACCAGAACCAACGCTTTGCGTCGTGGTGCCCGGACCTGGTCTGTTTCGAGCAACGGGTTTTGGCTTGTGAGTGGGGTTGTAAAAGGATCGTGGAATGCAGGTTCGGTCATAGTGCCTCAATTACTGAAACTTCTTGACTAGATAATCTTTAATAACATTGTAGAGGCCGAAGGTTTCGCTCGGTTTAATAAGAATGGTTTGCGTGCTAACCGCGAGGGCATTGGGTTTTTCACTTCTTCACCCCCATACCGTCGAAGCGATGGCCTTTACTTGAGAATACCTAGCTTTCAAATGGAAGGGTTTCGAAGGCTTCGCTTTTCTACAAAGGTTTGGTTTTCATCTTAGCTGACCGGCCAATCACCTGGGACCACTTCAATTTTGTCTGGTTCAGCAAAGCAGGGTACAAGATTGAGGCCCGCCCTACCCTGCCGCGAGCCTGCAACACAAGACGATACTACAGTTGCTCCAAAGTCGGCTCTGAGCCACTTCAGCACCCAACCGGACTATTAGTCCAAGTTTGCCAAGGTTCCGTTGAGAAGGTGTTAAATCCCGCAGCAACTAAAATTAATCACATCCCTTATTTGCACTTTGCAAGCTTCGGAACACCTCCAATGTGAGCACGCCTAAAGCAAGTCGTGCTGCTAGCAAAACTGGAGAGCAAAAATGAGTAAGAGAAAAGCCGAGAAACAAACAAGAATGGTGGGGATGCGGGTATCTGAAGATTTCTTTGCACTGATTAACGAAGGCGCGGAGGTTGAATGCGTATCACCCACTGCGTTTGCTCGGTTAACCTTAGCGCGAGCCTTAAATTTTGAAGAAGTGTTGCCGGAAACTAGGGCACGTAAGTCACCTAGAAAGAAGCCTGTGAGCAGCAACATTGAAGCCGCCATCGCGGTCTTGGGCTTACTCATCGATATCAGAATGAGTCTGTCATATCTGTCGCGTAATCTGTCTGAAGCACATACGCTCAATCCACTTCGGGCGGAACAGGTTATCGAACAAGGCAAACGCATCGACGCGATCCGAAGAGATTTTAATGTGATCCGATCTCATATTCTGGGCGGGCAGGCATGATCATCAAATCGACACGCATCCCAACCGCACATGCCTTCCGGATCGCATCTTACCTTACCGAGCCTGCGGACAACGAAACTGCAACGTGGCATCGCGGCTGCCGAAAAGACCTGCTAGTGATGGGAGAAATCTCCAGAATTGCAGGTAAGCAATACGCCATCCGGCATTTCGTGATTTCTCCGTGTGGCGCTATGTGCCAACAAGACTTTACTGCAGTACTTGCTGAAATCTGTTTTGAATACGGTGTTTCGATCACGTCCGGGAACCGTTCTTCTATCGTCGAACACTTAAAACCCCGCGCAACTGGCTCAGAAAACGAAGTCCACTGGCACGTCGCTATTCCTGAATTCGATGTGGAGACCGGCAAAATTCTGAGCAGCAGTTTCTACAAAATGCGCAACGAAAAGATTTCCAGGATTTGCGAACTGAAGCTCGGTCATCGAATCGTACCCGGACGATTTAATAAACAAGTGTATTTGACCTTGCAAAAGGAGAGGAGACAACTCGATCTCACACCATTTGAAGCTTCACTGAGGGCGGCGGCGATAGAAGCAAGCGGGAGCGAAGACAACTGGCTGGAGTATAGGGCCAAACAGAACCGTAACCGCCACGCCCAAGCTATATCATAATAGATGGATCGCCGCGAGACCGCGGCGCGAGCCTCCCCACACGCGAACTCTCTGTCAAAATTGCCATATAGATATATCTACCTGGGAAAATTGACGAAAAGAGCCAGCGCCTCAGGATGACCAACCGGCTCTCAGTGCAGCCAGCCGTGAACATTCGGTTGTCTTTCAAGTTCAAGTGTTTTGCCGCTCTTGCTAGCTGAGCTCAAACTTTGCATCAGCTGCTCAAGATCAGATCGGTTCAATTGCCGCCGCTCAACAAGAGCGCGCGCCAAGCAATCGACCAAGTCACTAGATTCATCGACAATCCGTCCTGCCAGCCGTGCTGCGGCGTCCAACCGCTTCTGAACACGGGCTGCCAAATCGTGGTCTCGAAGCAATTCTGGCAAGTTTTCGAAACAGACTGGGCGCCAGATCAAATGCTCATCGGTCAAGCCAAATTGGGTTTCAGCCTGTGCGGCCAGGAGCGTCGCTTGAGCAAGGTCGCTTTGCTCGCCATAACCAGCGCCTGAGGAGACACGACCAAGACATGACAGTTCTGCTGCACGTCCAGCAAGCAAAATAGCTAGCCGGTTCTCAAGGGTGCCAGCCTCGTGTTCGAACCGCTCCAAATCCAGCACGACTTGGCCGCCACGCGATGAGACCTGCGCCATAGCCGGCAAACCTGCGCCAACGCGCCATCCAACCACAACGTGTCCGGCTTCGTGGATCGCAATACGATGCAGCATGGCCGCAGGCAGCGGCTTTGCAAAAAGCTCGAGAGCAGATTTGAGATGCCGGTAGGCGAGCGTACCACCGTCTTGGCGCGCAAGTGAGCGTGCCTGCCGAACTAATGCGGCAGCATCCGCACCGGATTGGCCGAGCATCTCAGTCGCAATGCATTGCAGGCTTGTTTGGTTCACGCTCGGACCACAATGCAATGCCAAGATTTCCGTCAAAGCGCCTCGATCCGGAAGCGGGATATGGATTTTCTGATCGAAACGCCCGGATCTCAGGAGCGCGGCGTCCAGCTTTTCTTGATAGTTTGTTGTTCCGACAACCAGAACGCCATCTGTCTTTTCGGCACCTGAGAGCTGTTCCAGAAGCCCGTTGAGTGCCGCCCGATTATAGTCCTCGTTACTGCTCGAGTTGGTCGCGCGGTCTGCAAAACTATCGATTTCATCAATCAGCAACACCGACGGCGCATTGCGCTTCGCTTCTTCAAAATCCTCTCGCATTGCTGCGAGGAAATCGCCCAGATGACCGTTAGCTTGCCATCTCGCAAAACTTGTACTGACAAGATGCGCGCCAGTGGCCTCCGCCAGTTTCTGAGCAGCATAGGTTTTTCCAACGCCAGGAGGTCCATCAAAAAGAACGTTGCTAGGGATTTCTGCCCAACTCAGTTTGCCATCGGAGTATGCGTGAATGTCATTCACAAGGCGCATCAGCTGCGGCCGCGCAGCTCCCAACCCTTTTACGTCATCAAGTGCTTGTGGGTTGGCTTTACTGCGCACAGTTAGAGTATTCAGATGGCGAACAAAGGCCATCAGCTTACTCATTCGCAGCGCCAACATCATGTCACACAGTGAGATTCTCTCCAAAGCATCATCGGATGGCATTTCACGCAAGGCTTTTGTCATCATGCCTTTCGATTGGCGCCCCTGCATCATAGCAAATAACATTAGCATAATGTTGCGCGACAACGGCGTGAGCGCGTGGATTTGCGTGTATTTTTGGCAAAGTGCGTCTGGCAACACATCTGCATTTGGCACCACGACCACCAGCGGCGCCGCCTCTCTGGCAGCCCGCACCAAGGCATCATGGAAATCGGATGCGATCTTTGTTTGCGTTGCCTTACGCCAGCTCGACTTATAGCAGACGACATTCGGACGCGTTGTCTCTGGACTTGTTTCATAAACCGCAGGAAACAAGCCGTCAGTTAACGCTGTCTCTACGGCCTCCACCCACTCAATGTCGCGGGTTTCAATAACGGTCAGAGAAAAAGGGCGTTGCAACTGATTAGCAATCTGATCGCGCTTTCCCCGCAAAGTTACACACAATCGAATGAGTGCCGCTACTGCGCAATAGTCGTTAGCGTACTCCTTGGGGAGAGCCTCATCGAGCGATGCGTCATCGTCAAATGCGCCCCACCCGGATTTACGGTTGGCTGACTCGATCAGGCTCTTGAACGCTGGCCGAAACCACCCGTTCAAGCGTGGGTAGGCAAAATGTGTATAGGATTGGGGCTGCATGAACGTGCCCTTTCAACTCTCGAAATCTGGAAACAGCGCAGCTGAAAAGCCGCGCACACGCGATGGATTCAGGCGTGTATGCGTTTCACAATCAACGGCGCTGTGCGCTTGAATTTCGAGTTGTTTGAAAGCACTTTTTTTCCTTTAGGGAGAAGAAGATATGTTTATCAAATGGAAAAGGCAACCCGTTTTAAGGTATTATGCTACTCGATTATGCTTCGCTTTGTTACTAACTTCAAAAAAGATAAATCTATAAGGTTTCTCGACGCTAGATCCCCGCGCGCCCTTATTGCACGACGCCATGACCACGATTGATTCTCGCTGGTGTGCCATCGACCTGCCACCGGAAACGCGCTTAGACTTCATTTACAGTATGTAAGACGCGTGCGATTACCTACTCACCGGTGTAGAGTTGTTAGCAGCTTGAATCTCCTGCGCCACGTCCTCCGGTTTCTTCTGCGGAACTGAGTGTCGGTTCACTTCGACCCACAGCCAGTCAAAAATAACGTCCTGCCGGATCAACCAAAGGCCCCTCCCCTATCGCATCAAGCCAATCGCTAAACTCAAGGTCCTTAAAAGTCGCGGCAACACGTCTTTGCAGGTTCCCACCAAAGTGGAGATTTCGCCTAAGTGAGCATTAGGAACCGCGTCAAGACTTTCGATCAGGCTTTCAACAAATTCTGGATCTATGTTCACCATTTTTCCCATATTCACTGTTCAGAAAACCTACATAGATGACAGTCCGACCGAGCAAATTCACATGCAGCAAGCTCGATGACGCCCCAATCATGCCGCTTGTTCACTCAATCGACCATAGAAGCTACGCTCGAGATGCAGTTCCCCTGCCCCGGCTTTCTGGACGATGCCACGTAGATATCCGCCCGGAGATGCCACTT
>NZ_CP170341.1:0-69978 GCF_042445055.1 Falsihalocynthiibacter sp. SS001 | reverse complement strand
CCGCAATGGACAGTTCAACATCCGCAGGACGATCGATCAGAACGAAATCAAAGGTTGTAAGCGTCGGCAAATCCGCGCCCTGATTGAGCCAAAGCGTATAGGTTCCTGCCTCTAGTGGTAGATCAAAACCAGGAAGCGAGAAGCCCTCTTGGATTTCCCCACCCGCAGCCATCGGCGCAAGAACATCGTTCCCCAAGTTTCCATCGCCGTAGATCAACGCACCCAGCAAATCACCAAGTCCCGCGCCCGTTACGGGATCGGTCGTAACTTGCGTGCCAACCTGTAGCGCCATAAAGCCCTGAACATCGGTTGGCTCTTCGTTGCTGTAATCAGTTAGAACGATTTGCGACAAAACCTGACCTTCGGGAACTTCGAACGTGAAGTAATCGCGGTCGCGACCCAGCGGGCCTTCGTCATCGCCAACCTGCTCAGAAGTCACCAGATTGCTACCATTGGCAAATGCGCCCAAGTCCGTTGGGGCCAACCCGTCATCCGAGAAGTCGCCATATAATACGCCGTCATACGCGTCGGGGCCTTCAACAATGGCCACCTGCGGAGAGGTAAGAGACAGGTAATCCCACGACACTTCAAAGCTGCCAAAGCTGCCCACGGGGGCGCTGTTGTCAGATGACGTCACACCGAAATGTGTGTCCTCGGTGGTGGAAACAATGTTCGCAAGAACTGCCGCCGGAAGCGCGGTCGGCGCGATGGTGTGGAAACCATCGGTGGCCGTTGGACGGACTCCGCCTATGATCGCGCCATTCTCATCGAAGAGCGTCACCCATTGGCCAACTGTGCCGTCTGCCTTGTTGATTTCCAAGGACATTTCGATTGAGGCAACATCAAACAGCCCTTTGCCCGCCTCCAGCATCTGCGCGATTGTGGCCTGTTGGTTGATACCTCCGGACCCTTTCGTCCACATCTGGATTCCCGATGCATCCGGCGCTGTCGAGCCTGCGGCAACCCCGCCCCAGACCAGCTTGACCATTTCGCCTGCGACCTGCGTACCTGTGCCGAATACGATCCCCTGCTGGACATAGTTCGGGATCGTGCCGTCGGTGATACCCTGTGACTCAAGCAATGCCTCCGTGAACGGATTGTCAAAACGCGTCGTGAGGTAAAGCTCATTCAGCCCCGCGTCGCTGACATCAACAATCTTGGTAAAGTCATTGATGCTGCCGTTGTCCGCGCCATCATTGATGTCGCCTTCGGCCGTCTGCACCACAAGTTTGCCACCCGTCACCTCAGAGGTGGCTTCGTCCACTGTATCGCCCAGACCCAGCGCATCATCAAATCCGCCAACGGCGATTGCCTCACCAGAGACACCTTCAAAATCCAGATTGAAAATCGCGCCACCTGATGGGACTTGCATCAATTTATCGCTGGCTGCGATGGTCACAACAGCAGTGCCGCCATCACCCGCGATTACGGCATTTGCGGAGGTGTTTGTCACCGTGTCAATCGTGACGGTGAATGTCTCGGCGGGTTCTTCGTCCTCGTCATCGGTAATCGGTACTGCAACGCTCACGCTGGTTTCCCCCGCAAGGATCGTCGCGGTGGTAGTTACAGGCGTGGTGAAATCGTCGGCCTCCGCCGTGTCGGGCGTAAGCGTATATGTCACCGTGACGTCCTCACTCAGATCACCCACCCGAGAGAAAGTGATCGTCGCGTCGCTGCCTTCTACGGCGTTCACGTCTGCGACCGATATGGTTGGCGGCAAATCAGACGGTATCGCATCATAGATCACAATCGCGTTCCAACCCGGCTCGCCTGTGTCGGCTGCCACGTCGATAACAATCTCGCCATTAGTAACGATCACGTTCTTGGTGATAGAGACCGCCGTATCAGCGCCCCCCGCCTCAGTGAACGCATCAAAGTCCAACGCGAGCACTTCGCCGTTAATCGTATAGTCGCCCTGACGGTTTCCACCTGTCGTGTGGTACAATTCGGCGAACCACAATTCGACAACATAGACACCATCAGCAATCGGATAGCGCGCCGTAAACGAGCCACTCGCCGCATCGCGGTACGTATGAAGCGCAGAACCATCCAGATCGGTATTTGATCCCGTGGCGCCAGCTTTACCGTCAATATTGCTGCCGGTTTTCGTGGTTGGCGTGTAATAATTTGGATCATCCGCCTGCAAATCAATGCCATTGATGATCGTGTCACCCGTGATGGCACCGCCATAGGTGTTCTTGTCCGCGCCGTCCAAAGACTCGTCGATTGTGTTCGTTGTCGCGCCCACGTTAATGGCAAGAACGACATTCCCCGCGATCAGGTTATCGAGGTTCGGCTCGACAAAGAACGCGCTGCTCGCGCTCTCCGTGGCATTGCCCGCAGCATCAGTATAGGCACCCGCTGCAATGCTGATCGCGCCCTCTCCTGTGGGCCAAGACCCGCTTGGTGGCTGCAACTCATAGGTCAGCGTAGCAGTTAGACCATTGGCCGAAATCTCGACAGTCGGAGCCGACACGGATTCCGGCACAATGTCGGAAAACGTCAATTCTGACCCGTCCAGCCCTGCGAAATCTGCGGCATCAAAGCCAGAATTATCCTCTAGGGTGATGATCGCATCGCGCGGGCTGTCCTGATCGGCCAGCGGGTTTTCGACAACAATGCTGACGATTTCTGGCACGGTTTCGTCCGCTGGCGGAACATATGTACCACCGAGCGACCAAACAACGAGTCCAGAGAGTTTGGCTTGGTCAACTTCTTTAATGAAATCGAGATTTAGGACCCCATCAGTGACAGTGACTTGATAGGTCTTAAGAACCTCAATCCCAGCCCCACCTGCATCATCAATGATGTCATAATCATCCTCAACGAGCTGGCCTTCGATCTCGATGTCGAAAACACGCTTGTCGTCGGGGTCGGAGCCATTTTGAATCCCGTGATAAATCTCGGCAAAGTACATATCGACCAAATATTCGCCATCGGGCACATCAATCGCATAACCCCAAACAGCGAAGTTTCCAGACCGCTCATAAGCATGCAAATCATCCAGATCGGTATCTGGGAAATCCAGATTTTGGGCATTCGCATTGGTATAGTCGTTATAACTTCCGGTGGTTGCGAAACCGACTTTTGGCGCTCCTGGCAGGTCGGACATAAAGTCCACAACTTGATCCCGCACAGTTTTGCCCAGCACATCAGGACCACCCGAACTGATCGCAATCACAGGTGTTAGCGCGGCTTTGGTCACCAAACGGACTCCGCCCTCGAAGTCCTCAAAAGTAAATACATCATCCCCGTCAGCGGCATTAAAGTCAGCGAAATCAGGACCATCAAAGGTGATCGTATTCACGTCATTGATAACAACAACGGCAGAACCAGCTTGGTAAGTGACATCGAGATCAGCAACAGAAACCCCGTTGATGATGACTTGATCGTCAGAGGTGAAATCGGTGATCGTATCGCCCGTCAACTGTTCCAGCGTGCCTTCGATACTGTCTGAACCGCCGCCCGTTGTGATCGTGTTGGCCCCTGTACCAACCTTGATCACGTTGTCATTGTCGTTGCCCGTAACGGCGTAATCCGCAGACGACCCCGTGCCGTCAAAATTCTCGACATCCGCTGCGAGAGGCGCAAGGTCTGTGTCGCTCCCGTCGTAAACGATTGTATCAAGCCCCGTTGTGCCCGACTGGCCCACTTCCGCGGCTGTGGATGCGTCAATCTCGTTGCCGATGGCTTCGATCTCGAGGCGGTTGAAATCAACAGCAAGCAGCCCGTTAAAGCCCGCATCGCCCTCATCATCGCCACCCGTGTCCTCAGCCAAGAAGCCGATCGCCGCGCCCGAGTTGAGCACGGTTGCACCCGACCCGATCGTGTGGTTCCCCGTCAGAACATCTTGCAAAACACCTGCTGGCAATGAGAATCCGGGCGTGCCGTCGTTCAGCGCAATTTCGGTGAAATCCGCCTCGCCCTGCAATTTGTAGAACACCGAGACAGCAAAACCGTCCTCCATGTCGATCTCAAGCCGCAGATCAAGCGTATCAACCCCCGCATCCGAAAGACCGGGCACCGCAATCTGCGCAAGCGTGGTGTAATTTGCATCACCAATCTCATAGCCCACTTCGATTCCAGGTGCGCCATTCACAGAGCCAAAGACCACGCGGACAAAGTTGGACTGTGTCCCGTCACTAAAGATCATCCCCGTAAGCTGCCCTGCCTGCTCGCTTCCGTTAGCCGCCGGCAGCCAGTTCTTGGCATTCATCGTGGCGACAATACGCTGCACGTCTTCATCTGGACGAATACCCGTATGCAGCACATCGCGCGCCGTATTGGCCGCCCCCACAACGGTGCCGTCCTTAACGTTCTTGATCTGCAAAATCGGCGCATTCCCACCGGGCAAAACATTGCCGCCGATATCATACAACCCGTCCTGCTGCTCTTCGGGCGAGAAGTTCTCTGCGGCGGTCTGGGCATCCTGATTTGGCGTTGATCCATCAAGCGCCGCCCCAAGAAGACCAGTCCCCGCGAGTGAAGTCGGAAAGTTTGTGTTCTGTGGATTGAAGTCCAAAACGATAGAATTGCCCGCCGCAAGCTCATAGCCGTTTTCAGGGCTGAACTCGAACGGATCTTCGATTTCACCAACGCCATCAAGGTCATTGTCGAGCGGATCCAACACATCAGACCCCGCCAGCAATACCGCGCCATTCGCTGGCTGGAATATTTCGATCAGCGGCCCGTTCTGGTTATACGTAGCGGCCCAAACCGACCCTTGGAAAGGAGAGGTCAAACCCATCTCGTTCACATCATCGCCAAGTGCCGCAAGGCCCAACGGCCCGCCCCCTGCATCAAGCGTCGTGCGGTCATCCGCAAGCGCGTAACCTTGGGCGTTCAAGCCACTGGAAACAGTGCCGTCTTCCTCGCGGCCCATAATAATCAGGCTGCCTTGGTTAAGGGACGCTGCAAATATAGCGCCGCTCATTTTGATTCCGGCTTCTTCGTCATCAAGGATCGTAGACGTGTATTCCGTCAGACCGTTGATCGACCCATTACCTGAATCAAGCGCGCCGTCGAATTTGGCTGCTTCCTTGTAATCACCCTCAATCGGGTTGGGGTTAACCACAATTTCCGCGATGTCGGCCGGAAGTCCTGCTGTGCCAAGGAACTCTCCTCCGGGCGATGCTTCGCCCGTTGGCACAATAAGCGCGCTACCGTCTGGCTGCGCGTAAATATCATAGGCAACTCCGGGCGTGACGGCCAAAACCTTCTTGGTCAGCTCACCCGCATCCGCGCCGTAAATCCCGCTGGTTGGATAGTTGGCATTGTCGTTTTCAACCTCGGTCAGCCAAGCAATGACCTCCTCATAGTCAGACAATCCGCCGTTTCCATAGCTGTCCTCGTTAGACACCAGCAAATAAGCGTCATCCGTTCCCGCACCGGGCGAAAACAAAATACCCGCGCGTGATCCTTCTGCGCGCGTCGGGTTGGGGTGGCCACCATAAACAACCGTCAGACCATCCTCGTTGATATAGGTCTGTGCCCCGCCCGCACCATCAGAAAGATCACGCCCATCCAGATCATCAGAGCGCGTGACTTCGTGGAACTGGTCCTTGTTGGACGGATTCCAGTTAATCAGGTTGATATCGTCGTTAGAGTTGCCCTCGCCGTTGTTCAGGTTCAGCGCGATATAATTGAGGGCCTGCGCAAAATCGGTCGTGCCGTTATCGCCGGCCTCGCCCACCGGACGCCCACCCCAGTTGTTGTTGGCGCCATTATCATAGGTGAACACGCGCCCATCATCCGTGACCTCGACATCATATGCGTTGCGATAACCGGGGGAGTAAATCTGAACGGGGCTATCCTCGGTGATCTTGGCCGAGTTCATTCCATCGTTTCCGCCAAACGGATCACTTCCGTCATCCGTACCCGCACGCGTCGGATCATCTAGCGTGGGCAAATCATAAACATAGCTGCGCCCAGAGTTCGGATCGATCAGCACATCCATCGCATTAAGCGCATCCAAATCCACCTCAAGGATCGCCGCGGAATAGGGCTGCTCTTGCTGACCCGCAAAGTTGTTAGAAGGCGCACCCGTATTGGCGTTACCGCCATTGGCCACGATCAACCGCTCGCTCACCAGTTTACCGTCTGCATCAACCTCTTGGATGACTTCCAAACCGTTAAGCGCGTGGTTCTCCTCCGAACGCGCAAGCCCGCGCACGATGTCGACAGCCTCCCAAGTGTCTGGCCCTGTCTGGGTCAACTTCGTTATCACACCCGAGTTCGTATCCAGCCCAGCGTCGTTGCCGCTGCCGCCCGCGCCAATCCGACTGTCCGAGGAGGTCACATACATCGTCACCGCCGGTTTCCCGTCGATCATCACCAGATCGCCGTTCTCATCATACTGGTTCGTGACATCAATACCCGTGACCTGACGGTTGCTCTGATTGCTATCGCTTCCGTCGTCATTGCTGTTGGGGATGGACTTAACATCCGAAATCGTCACCGCATCGGTAACGTAAAACTGCGCCGTATTATCCGCGTCCGATGGATCAGGATCGCCAAACGCGATGGTCAGAACCTTCACATCGCCATCAACCTCGGTCACATAGAGCCGCCCGTCCGGCCCCCAAACAAGTGCTGTCGGCTGGCTCAGCGATACAACACCATTTAAAACGAGAGAACTTGATGAGAAATTATTGGTAACGGCCACAGGACTTCCTCCGGGTACACAATATCCAGCTCGCAAAAAATCAATTGCGAGGGAACATGGTTTACTGATTAATTTTTGGGAGCGAAATAAGCTGGTCAAACGCGAGCCAAAGTCGCTCAGATATGCAAAGTTGTCTAAATTAAGTCGTAATTTTGTCGTAATCTGAACAAAGTAGTTAACAGCCTGCGTTAAGATTTAATTCATAATCAAGAAAAAATTGCCCTCGGCTCTTTTTTCAACTCACGGTAGTTATTCACCCAACCTCAATCCCCGAATTCACAACAATAGCGGGAATTGCTGCTCATTGTTGAAAGCTAATTGTGGAGAAATCGCTCAAAATTTACGCAGCGTCAAAGGCGGGATAAACGTCGATTCGATTGCACACTACTAATTTACCGTGGCCCGCTGCCATTATTGATATCCCTTTTCAATTGCAATCTGTGCAACCGGTATACAGACAGGCAATTTCATGCCAGTATCCGCCCCAAGAACCAAAGAGGTCATAAGTGTTTTTTAGGGCGTCCGATGTCTAGTTCCAGTTCTGCGAACCCCCAGAACGTCGCAATAATCCACTATTGGATAGCCGGTACGCACGGCGGCGAAAAAGTACTCGAAGCCCTCTGCAAAATGTTCCCTGACGCCACAAGCTATACCCACGTTCTTGACCCAACACACCTGCACACCCATGCCGCCTGTTACCGCTCAGATGCGTTCAAACATGGGGTTACGGCGCGGCTGGCCGCCCATGGTAACGACTGGCAAAATCCGACAGGCTCGCGATGATAAAATCCTCTTTCTTGCGCCAAAGTATCATCGCCCTCGTTGTGAAAACGAGCGCGGCAGGGCTTTCGTTTGCGATGTTCCTAGCCCTTGCACGCGCCTTGCCTTCGGACGCCTTCGGGCAAATGGGGTTTGCCTTCTCCCTGGCGACCTTGCTTTCTGTGGTCGGAAGCTTCGGACAACGCGCGTTGGTCCTGAAATATGCCTCAATCCACACCGCCGATGGCAATAACGCGGCCCTTGGGGGGGTGCTTATGTTCGGGTATCAACGGATATTGCTGGGAGGTGTGGCGCTTTGTCTGGCGCTTGCGGCATGGGTTCTGCTGACAGGTTCCAACGCGCGCTATCTCATGTGGGCTGGGCCACTCGCACTTGCGCTCTCTCTTGCTGAATTTCAGGCGCATTTCCTGCGGGCCTATGACACCATGATCGCCGCCCTCGTGCCGCGCGACATCATCTGGCGCCTTGCGGTCATCGCTTCCGCAGGGGCGCTCATCTGGACCAACAGCACCGATGCATCGGCCGCCCTCGCCCTCGCGATCATGACGCTTAGCCTTTTGTTTATCGCCGCTGTCCAACTGGCCCACCAGAAAACCATGCGCAGCCTCCTGCGCGCGCCTCTCCCCGTCCCCGATAGCATGGCACGGCTTTGGCACCGCACCTCCCTTGGCCTTTGGGGCGTGTCGATGGTCAAAAGCGCGGGGCCGAACTTGGCGGTTGTCATGCTTGGCGTAATACTCACCCCCGCCGAGACCGGCCCCTTCTTTAGCGCGCTGCGTGTTTCGATGGTGCTGTCGCTGTTCTTGATGGCGGCGAATATGGCAGGAGCCTCCGGAATCGCCCGCAGCTTCGCCCAAACCGATCAAAGCGGATTGCAACACATCTGTACCTCCGCCGCCCGCGCCATCGCTCTGCCAACCATCGCGGGGTTCATTCTTATTGCTCTGCTCGGCAAACCCGTCCTGCGCCTATTTGGTGAGGGGTTCGATGCGGCATATGTCCCACTCCTCATTCTAAGCGCCGGCTATCTCATCTCCGCACTCTCGGGACCGACCGCATTGGTCATGGAAACAACCGGGCACGAGCGCCCTTACTTTCGCATTCTCACGCGTATCACCTGCCTCTTTCTGGCACTCATGCCACTTGCGATCTACGTCGGTGGAATAACAGGCGCGGCCGCCATGCTCGCGGGCAATATGATCGCGACGCAACTGCTCTGCTATCGCTACATCCTGCGCGAACTCCACATCGCTCCAGGCATTCTCTCACGCAGACCTCATGCGGCTGCCTATGACTGAAACACGCGTAAACTTCCTGTTTCTCGGCGGGGCCAAATGCGGCTCGACGTGGCTTGATTTCATCCTGCGCCAACATCCCGACGTCTGCCTTGCTACAAACAAAGAGCTCTTCTTCTTCGACCTCTATTATTCTCGCGGCCTGAAGTGGTATGACGCACAATTCCCGCCGCAAAACGCGCGACGCACAGGCGAAATCTGTCACGACTACCTCTATTCCAACACCGCTCTTGAACGGATCGGAAAAACGCTCCCAGCTGATGCGCGTTGTCTGATCTGCTTGCGCAATCCGGTGGATAGGACCCTTTCCCACTATCAGTATTTGCGCAAAATCGGCACCACGAACGCTCCCCTTGCACAGGCGCTAACGGAACACCCAAACCTGTTAAATCACTCTTGCTATGCGCCCCACCTTGAGCAGGCGATTAAACACATCGGACGCGATCGTTTGCACGTGGTTTGGTTTGATGATCTGGCCGGTGACCCGGCCGCATACTACGCGGAAATATGCGACGCACTTGATATCCGGTTCCTCTCTGACCTCCCCTACGATACGCAAATCCTCCCAGCCGCTAGCTCACGATCTCCGCAACTCACACGCACGCTGCGCAACACGGGCTGGCTTTTGCGCCGTATCAGAGGCCAGAAATTGGTAAGCGCCGTTAAGTCCAACCCCACGGTGCAACGCCTTCTCTATACCAGCAAGAAGAGCAAGACTCCCATCGACCGCGACGCCCTGCGCCCCCATCTGGAACGTTTTCATAACGACAAAGAGGCCCTTGCAAATCTGCTAGGAACCGCGCCTCCGTGGACGATTGAACTATGACGAAATTGTTGCTGGCCGCGGTTATGTATAGCCCCAATTTGGGGGACGGCGTGATCGCCGAATGCATACGCGCGGCAGGGGGTACTGCGGAGATATCATCGCTGGATTTGGCGGGGCGCCATACATATCCAACCCACGAAAACCCACTGCGAAAACGCATCCTCTCGGTCCTCGCCACCCTGCCCGCGCCACTTTCAGAGCGCATCGCGCGTCAGCTTGTCACCGCTCAAATCACGCGCAAACTCGCACCAAACACGACGACGCAACTGAACGGACAAGATGGCGTGCTGATCGGTGGCGGGCAACTTCTGTCCGATGCGAATCTGAACTTCCCTCTGAAAATTCATCACGTCGTGCGCGCCGCAGAAGTTCGTGGCCTCGCCTTTGGTATCCACTCTGTCGGCGTCACCCGAACATGGTCGCCCGCCGCGCAAAAACTGTTTGGCCAAGTGCTGGGAAGCCCGAACCTCAAGTTCCTCTCGGTGCGCGACCACGCCTCGCGCGATAACCTGATCGCGCACCTCGATACGTTGGGGCTTGCACATCTCCCGCCACCAAAGGTATTCCCCGATCCCGGTTTCCTAAGCGCGCCCCTTTTGGCGCCCGAACGCGCCGCGACCGCGCAGACGGAAATCGCGCACATCGGTTTGGGCGTCACCCACCCGACCGCGCTCGCCACACATGGCGAAACAGGCACCGCGCGTCACTGGCCGAAATGGTACGCCTCGACCGCTCGCGCTCTGGTCAGAATGGGGTATCGCGTAACTTTGTTTACCAACGGCGCGTTTGAGGACGAGGACTGTTTGAATAGAACTTTCCCCACGCTGACGGACATCGATCCCTCACAATGCACCCGTGCTGCGCGCCCGAATTCCCCAGCCGCGCTGGTCCACCTTATCAGCACATTCGACGCCGTAATCTCACATCGCCTTCATGCGAATATTATTGCCTATAGCTGCGGGGCGGTGCCGATCGGGCTGCCGTGGGATCGCAAACTTGAGGGGTTCTTCAACCTGATCAATCGCACTGCGAACTTGATGCAAGAGAGCCAGCCAAGCCCCCAATCTCTAACGCATCCCGATATCCTGCGCGCACCTGATATGGCCCAAGCTGCCAAAATCAACACTCAAGTCACCAACGGCATCACCGCAGCAATCGCATCCCTTGGAACTAAGAACCCGACCTCGCAATAACCGTATATGCGGTCAGGCATAAGATCTTGAGATCCATAAACAGGCTGGCCTTATTAAAATACGCCATGTCCATTTCGATACGCGCCTCATAGGTACACTTGCCGCGCCCCATTACCTGCCAAAGTCCGGTCAATCCCGGGCGCATCGCCCGATACGCCCAAGCCTGATCGCCGTATTTTTCCTGCAACTCCGCAGAGGGTACAGGACGAGGCCCCACAAGGCTCATTTCACCCTTCAAGACATTCCAAAGTTGCGGCAACTCATCCAAACCTGTCTGGCGCAGAAAATGTCCAAACGGAGTGATCCGTGGATCGTTCTTGAGCTTGAAATTCGCTGCCCACTCTCTCGCGCACTCCGGATGGGCTTGCAAATACTCCACAAGTTTGCTTTCCGCGTCGGGAACCATCGTGCGGATTTTCCAACACCGAAACGTCACGCCGTTCCGCCCTACCCGTTCATGCGCAAACAAGGCGGCCGCCCCGTCCCGCCGCACCAGCACCAAAAAGAGGCACACAAGAGGCACAACAAATGGGATCGCAGCCACGACAAGAATGACGTCACTCGCTCGTTTTAACAGCCGTACATACATTGCAGTTCAAGGCAGTCATGAAACTCGACTGCCAGCACAGAATAAACAAAGGCACTCATACTAGCTTCTCCAAAAATTTTGGATTTCCGAGGGTAGCAACTAATAAAAATACCCTCAGGAGTAGCTCTCTGAAAAGTTTAGCAACTTGTTAATTTTCTGAAACCATAGTTCCTATTTCAGGGTGTAATCCTTTCAGAACTGTCTAAAATTAGTGCACCCCTAAATTATACCGCGAAACCAGAAATCGAAGATTCAACTGACGAGAGAATTATTGAATTTTTCGACAACAGCTGTGCGGGCAAGCCGCGTGGTACATAGAATCATCTGTGCTGTTTTTTTGTCGTGTGCAGGGCCCGAATGAGCGTTTGTAACATGGCGCATTGGCAGTATGGTAAAACAAGTGAAGGCGGAGATTTAGCAACCAAGAGTATTCCTATGACCACGCATGATCGCCAGAATTCGTACCGGATCGGAAGTGACGATGGGGTGGCCCAACTCGCGGAACTGGGGGCGGCGATCTGGCGCGGCAAATGGTTTGTCGCCTTCTGTGCTCTAGTCGCTGTTGTGATGGTCGGACTCTTTGTGACCTATTTTGTGACACCTATCTTCAAATCCGATGCGATCCTCGTTCTGGAAACCCGCGAGGAACAGGTGGTCGATCTTGAAGGCGTCATCAGCGGCCTCTCATCCGATAGCTCCACCGTGCAAACAGAGGTCGAAGTGCTGCGCAGCCGTGGTTTGGCACAGAAGGTTGTAGAGCAACTGGACCTCGTCAACGATCCTGAATTCAACCCCGCCTTGCGTGCTCCGTCATTCTCGGACCGCGCACAGGCAACGCTTGCGAACTACGTCCCGCTTATCCCCGCCCCCATAACGCCGAACTGGAGTGAGGCACAAACGCTGTCGATCGTCACCGCCGAACTTCTGGATAAAACAACTGTTCAGAACCTCGGCGACAGTCTGGTTTTTCGGCTCACCGTTTCCAGCATTTCTGCTGACAAGGCCGCACTTATCGCGAACACTTTTGGCGAGGCGTATATTCTTAACCAGCTTCAGGTGAAATACGACGCTACGCGTCAGGCCACCAAGTGGCTGACCGAACGCGTAGCCGAACTCAAGCTTGAGTTAGAGAAAAGCGAACAAGCAGTAAAAGCCTTTCAGGCCGACAGCGATCTGGTTGATGCCGACGCGCTCGCGCTCCTGAACCGCGATATGAAAGAGGCCCGAGCAAGCCTCGCCACGGCGCAATCTAATCTCGACACCGCGCTCACAACCCAGACCAAAATCGCCACGGAATCAGACCCTGCCGCCCTCGTCCAAGCCACCGGCGATCCAGAGCTTATCCGCCTGATGCCCCCCGCAGGTACCGCGATAACAAGCTCGCGCCGCGCCGCCATCAACGCGCGCGTTTCGCAGCTACAGGTCCGCGCGGGCCTCGAAGTTTCAAGCGCCACGAACCGCGTCGCAACCTTGACCGATTCAGTCGCAAAACTAGAACAGCAAATCACTCGCCAATCGGCGGATCTGATCACATTTGAGCAGCTTTCCCGCGAAACCGAAGCAAGCAGGCTGCTTTACGAATATTTCCTCAATCGGCTCAAGGAAACCTCCGCACAACAAGGCATTCAACAGGCCGACAGCCGCATCTTATCCGTCGCCGTCGCGCCCGTAAAACCTGCCCTGCCCCGCATTCCGCTCGCGCTGGCAACGGCCGCTCTTTTCGGTCTGCTCGTGGGTATCGCCGTGATATTGCACCGCGCCGCGCATGCGGGCCTCGGGTTCCGCACCGCCCAGGCGCTAGAAGATGAAACGGGCAAACCTGTGCTTGGTGAAATCCCGATGACGCGCATACGCAATCGCAAAGCCTTGTTCAAATATCTGCAAGACAATCCGGTTTCGGCCACGGCAGAAGCCCTGCGCAATTTGCGTACCTCCGTGGTCATGGCAAATGCCGACTCGCCCCCGCGCGTGATCGTTGTAAGCTCGGCCCTAAGCGGCGAAGGCAAAACCGCCGTCAGCCTTTCTTTGGCGCTCAAGCTTGCCGATCTGGGTAAGAAAGTTCTGTTGATTGAGGCAGACACCCGCATGGGCACGATGCAGGAATACTTCAACACCAAACACAAAGGCGCAGGCCTGACCGAGGCGCTGCAAGGCAACGCCAACTGGCGTGACTCCATAATCTCAGAGATCGCCCCCGGCGTTGATGCACTCACCAAAGGCCGCGCGAGCAAAAATGCGCCCGATCTGTTTTCAAGCGATACGTTTACCGACCTCACGAAGGACGCACTGACCAGCTATGATACCATCGTGTTCGACACCGCGCCCGTGCTCTTGGTGAGCGATGCGCGCATCATTGCGCGCGTAGCCGATGCGGTCTTGTTCGTCGTTCAGTGGGATCGCACCTCACGCCAACAGGTCCGCGACGGGATCAACAAATTCGAGAGCCTTGGCAACAAAGTCACCGGCCTTGTGCTCTCCAAAGTCGACGTGAGCGGCATGAAAAAATATGGTTATGGCAAGACCTATGGCGCTTACGCGGCCTATGGAACGAAGTACTTCAAGAACTGAACCGCGCTTCAAACGATTACTTCAAAGAGGTCAATCTCCCCTTCGCAAACCTGCGCTCCCGCCAAACGTCCCGTTGCATAGGCCCCCGTGTCGATTGCAACCCTACCGCCATATTGGACAGGATAATCAACAATCGTGTGCCCATGAATGACCCACTGTTCATCGCCACGCGACCGAAGCGCAAAATCACGGTGCCCCCAAATCAGGTGATCGTCCGCTTGCTCTGTCATTGATACGCAAGGGTCTGCGCCCGCATGGACGACATGCATATTGCCGCTGTTCCATGACCGAGGACGCGCCGCCAGCCACGCCACAAGTGCCGGCCCCATCGACGCGCGCAAGGCATCGCGCGCCTCGATTATCACATCCAAAGAGCGCACCGAACCAGATATCGAAACGCCAAAACTCGCCAATGTCTGTAGGCCCCCAAATCGGAACCAATCGGCCCCGACGGTTTCGGGGCTATCCAGAAACGCCAAAAGCAACGCCTCGTGGTTTCCCATCAACGCCGTAAATTGATCTGGGCTCTGTTCCGTCAGCGCATGAACACGCCGCAAGACCGCCGCGCTCTGCGGTCCGCGATCCACCATATCCCCCACGAAAACCGTGTGGTAATCCAGAAGCGGCGCAATCCGCGCCAGCATTCCCTCAAGCAGATCCGCGCGCCCATGAATATCCCCCACCGCGCAAAACGGTGCGTTGGGCATGATCGGCGCAAAGGGCTGGTTTTCATCCAAATTGGGTCGCTTAAATCGTGACCTGAGAAATTGATATGGCCTCAGAACACTCATCCCATCACCCGCGCATTGACCGCGTGAAGTAATCCGTCAGTGGTTTCGTCAGGTATTCCAGCGGCGTGCGCTCGTTGGTTTTGATGAACACTTCGACTGGCATGCCGGGGATCAGCTTGTTCTCGCCCAGCTTCTCTAACTCGCCCTCGGCAGGCAAAACCTCAACCAGATAATACGTCTGGCCCGTCGCCTCATCCATGAAGGCATCCGCAGAAAGATCCACAACTGATCCGCGCAATTCGGGCGTCGTGCGGCTTTCAAACGCGGTAAAGCGCAGGCCGGCGGGCTGCCCGCGAAACACCTGATCGACGTTGATCGGATCAACGCGCGCCTCAATCACCATCGGCTGATCCTGCGGCACCACATACATCATCGGTGCGCCCGCCTGCACGACCGATTGCAGCGCAAACACCTCCGAACCATAGATCACCCCGCCGACGGGCGCACGCACACTCAACCGCGACAAACGCTCCTCCAGCCCCAGCATACGTTCGGTCAGTTCGATCTCGCGGAACTCAAGGTCGCGCAACTCTGTGATGGCTTCTTCGCGGCGTGTGGTCTTGAGCTTGATCAACTCAATGTTGACCTCGGCCACCGACCCGCGCAACTGCGCAAGCGAGGCGTTAAACTCTCCGATTTCGCCCAGCATCCGGGCCTCTTCGTGACGCAACCCCGAAACACGGCTGGCTTGGGTCAATCCCCGCTCAAGCAGACTGGTCTGGTCGCGCAGTTCATCGGCAACCAACACCTGCCGCACCTTCATTGCTTCAAGCTGCGACGAAATCCCGTCGATCTCGTGCTCATACTGCTTGCGGCGTTCAACAAGCTGCTCTGCTTCGCGCTCAACCGACACGCTCCGCGCCTCAAACAGGCGTTGCTGACCCTCCATTACGTTCTTGACGTCCGCCGCACCCGAAGAGGTCAGCCAGTCAGGGAATTCCACAACCTCCGCGTCGTCCCGCTCGGCAATCAAGCGCGCCTTGCGGGCGCCTATGTCGTTCAACTGCCCGCGAATAATCGAGCGCTCGGATTCAAACAATGTCGCGTCAAGCTGCACCAGCAACTCGCCCGCCTCGACCACATCGCCGTTGCGCACCGCTATCGCACCGACAACGCCACCGTCGGGATGCTGTATCACCTGCCGCTTGGTTTCCACATCAACGCGCCCCGTCGAAATCACCGCACCCGCCAGCCGCGCCGTCACACTCCAATAGCCAAGCCCACCGACCAAAATCACAAGCGCAAGCGTCCCCACAAAGATCGGCAAACGCGCGCGCCACGGCGGCGGCGGAGGTGTGGGCATCATCATGACGCTACCTCCACAGGCTTAACTGTTTCCTTAAGGCTCTGCGCGTTTTTCATCGTCTTGCGCAGAATCTCGTCGCGCGGTCCGGCATCCACAATCGCGCCCTTCTCGATCACAATCAGATCATCGCACTCGGAAATCGCCATCGGCCGATGCGTCATGATAATCACAGATTTGCCCTGTGCCTTGAACTCCCGCACCGCGCGGTTCAGCGCATTTGACCCCTCAATATCCAGTGCCGAGTTCGGCTCGTCCAGCACAAGCAAAACAGGCGATCCAAACAACGCCCGAGCAAGCGCAATCCGCTGGCGCTGCCCACCCGAGAGCTGGTTCTCGTTCCCGTCAACAAAGGTATTATACCCATCCGGAAGCTGAATAATCATCTCATGAGCGTTGGCCTGCTTGGCGGCCTCAACCACGCGATCATCGTCGGGCTGCACCGCCATCCGCGCGATGTTTTCGGCAATCGTTCCGGGCAATAACGCAACCTGCTGCGGCAGATATCCGATATATTCGCCAAGCTTCTCAGGGTCGTAATGCTTCAACTCGACCCCGCCCAAACGGACCTCGCCCGCGGCGGGTTCCCACAACCCCATAATCGCCTTAGCCAAGGTTGATTTCCCCGAACCACTCTTGCCAATCAACCCGACGGCCGTGCCCGCGCGCACTTGAAACGTGACGCCCTTAAGCGTCGCCAAACGGCCATTGGGCGGAATTAGGGTCACATTGCGCGCCGTCAATACGGACTCAGGCTCGGGCAGGTTCACATACCGCCCCGCGGGCGGAACCTCTGAAAGCAGCTCTCGCAAAGACACCCACGCAAGCCGCGCGCGCTGGATCATCGGCCACTGCCCCAAGGATTGCTCTATCGGCGCCAACGCACGTCCAAGCATGATCGAACCCGCGATCATCGCCCCCGCCGTCAACTCTCCGCGCAACACAAGATAAGCGCCCAACGCCAACATCGCCGACTGCAAAAACAATCGAAACGATTTCGTGATCGCCGTGAAGCTCCCCGTCCAGTCACTAGACGATATCTTCTCATGCAGCGCCTCATTCCGACGCATCAACCAACGCTCGGTAACGGCCCCGCGCATCCCCTGCGCCTGAACAACCTCATGGGAAATCTGCGCCTGTTCGGCAAAGGACTGCGCTCCCTGCGACGCGCCGTGCGCGCGCGCAACCTTCTTGTGCGTCAGAATCTGGTTCACAATCGCCAGCACCGCCAAAGTCACGGCCCCCGCGAACGCAAGCCACCCCAACATCGGGTGGAATACGAAAATCACAGCGATGAAGAGCGGCGACCACGGAATATCCATCAGCGCCAAAAACACAGGCGAGCCAAACACAGCCTGAATCGCCTCAATATCCCTTAGGCCGGTGATCTCCTGCGCGCGCCGCTTTCCCGATAGTGCGAGCGTCGCGCCAAATATCCGCCGATCCAATAGCGCCTGAAACCGCGCCCCAAATCGCGCCACGATCCGCCCGCGTGCAAAATCCAGCATCGCCATCAGCGCATACAGGAACCCCACAAGCGCAAAGAGCGCAATCAACGTCTCTTCAGAGCCCGATCCAAGCACTCGATCATACACCTGAAGCATAAAAAGCGGGCCGGTCAGCATCAACAAATTCACAAAAATACTGAAGATAAAACTGATCCAAATAAAGCTCAGCCCCGCGTTGCGCGCCTTGCTTAATTCATCAACCTGAGAGTCTTCGAGTGCGGCCAAGACCGATTCCGTTTCCGCCGACCCTAAAAATATTCGTTCGGCTATATAATAGTTAATAAATAAACTCGTGCTCGGATAACGCTGCAGAAAAGTCTTAATCAAATCAAGATTCTTCGGATACTTGCGAGGAATATCAGGCCAGTTTCTACCCTAGGTGGCAAAACCATATCGCTACGCATCTTTAGGGTGGCTAACTGGGAAACAATTCATCCTATTTCCCGGTATTGTCACCCCGAGATGGTAAATCCGGCGTACTGATTCTCTTATTCCGTGCTAGGTTTCGCATATGACGGGATCCTCTCTCACCACTGGTCAAGCCATGGCGGACACCGCGCAACCGCCCGCCCATGCGATCCACGACCGCCAGATGCGCGACGCGATCCTTGTGTTTATCGGCAATATCGCGATCTGTTTGGTGTTCTTCGCCCCCGAGGTTCAGGGCATAGGCGATACACTGCGTGGCTGGGATCAATTCAACCGACTCTTCGCCGAAGGAACCACCTTTTTCGGTCCCCACAACCAGATCGCCCTGCGCATTGTCATGGCCAGCATGAGTACGCTCCTCCTCGTCGCGCTCTATCTCTTGGGGCTGATTGAGCGGCGCGTCGTCATCACCTACCTCGCCCTGCCCTTCTCGGCCTATCTGGCCACAAAAATACGCGTAGAGTTCCTATTCTTCCCACTCGCCCTTATCTCAACCCGTTTGGGCTGGAAACGAGAAGTCGCGGTCCTTCTGGCCATTCTGGGTATGTCGTTCCTGCTGGATGAAAACAACGGCGTCATTTTGGTGTTCTATCGCCTCGCCGTGATCGTGTTTCGTGCCATCCCGATGCGCAGCATTTTGGTTTTTCTCGCAATCGGCGCGATCGTGGTTTTGGATAACAATATCAAGCTTCTGTATCCGATATTTCCAAGCCTCGCGGTCTACAATTGGACCCGCGACATCGTAAATCCCGAGTTCAGCCATTTTGAAACCGCGATTGTGTTTCTGTCGTCGATGACCATGTCCCTGCAACCGCCGCTCGATTACATGTTCGGCTTTACCTACACCTGTTTTCTCTTGTTCGCGACGTTCGGGCGCAGGCTCCTGAGCGCGCGTTTCTACGCACGCATCCTAACAATTCCCGAGTTCCGCGCAGGGCTGCTCACCGTGATGTTTTTCACCGCCATCACCCATGCGTTTCAGAATGCACGGTACTATTTCTTCTACGTCCCGCTCATCGGCTCCGTCCATCCGGCGCAAACCAACAAGCTCTTAATCCTTGCGTCTTGGCCGATGATGTTCTTGCTGGTGATCTATTATCGCTTCTACCTCGGGCTCTGACGGCACGTCGATACGCTCAAAGGTCCGTGCGCACGCGCCACAACTCTGGAAAAAGCTCTGTGCCCAGCATCTTGGTCAAATAGGCCACACCCGCCGTGCCGCCTGTCCCGCGCTTGAACCCGATCACGCGCTCCACGGTCGTTACGTGGTTAAAACGCCAGCGGCGGAAATAATCCTCCAGATCAACCAGCTTCTCCGCCAATTCATAAAGCGACCAATGCGTTTGCGGCGCGCTGTAAACCTGCGCCCACATATCCTGAATTGCGCCGATTTCACTGTGCGGAACCTGTGAAGGAGCCGCGATGGCCTCCTGCGGAATTTCCATGCCCTTGCGCGCCGCCAACTGCAAAACAGCCTGATATAGACTCGGCTTTTTCAACTCTGCCTCAAGCAACGCAACCGCGCCCGCATCATGCGCGTGCGGCTTCAACATCTCAGTGTTGCGGTTGCCCAGCGTAAATTCAACCAACCGATACTGAAGCGACTGAAACCCAGAACTATGCCCAAGCGCCTCGCGAAACGTGGTGTAATCGCTTGGCGTCATCGTGCGCAGAACGTCCCACGCGCTGTTGAGTTGCTCCATAATCCGCGACACCCGCGCCAGCATCTTGAACGCCTCCTGAAGCCGATCCTCCGCAAGCGCATCCCGCGCCGAATTAAGCTCGTGCAACATGAGCTTCATCCACAACTCGGACGTCTGGTGCTGAATGATAAACAACAGCTCGTCCGGCGCCTCCGACAGCGGATGCTGCGCCGTGAGCAACTGATCCAACCCCAGATAATCCCCATATGACATGGATTTGGCGAAATCCGTTTTCGCGCCGTCTTTATTGCGTTCCGTCACTCGATATGTCCTTTTTGGGTGTCAGCCGTGGCAAAAAATTTTATAACTCATTGAAAATATTAATCTTTTTCAAAAAGTCGCGCCAGATATTGCATGGCCTCATCGACCATAACACTATCCACCCTGCCCCCCTTGATACGGATCAAATGGCCCTGCGTATCGCTCCCGCGTTGCAGGGTAATCCCCGTAGAAAGCTCAAGCGTATGCGAGTCATCCCATCCTGATTTCCGTTTTGGGCGGCCACCCTTGGGACTCGGAAGCGCCTCTTTTTCGAACTGTTTCACGACCTCCTCAAGAAGGATCCATTCCTCCTCTGGCGTCTTGCATTCGTCTCTATCCTGCCCTTGGGCAAGGTTTTCCCGAATCCGCGACTCGGCCCCTGCCCTAAGCACCGCCGCCACCCGAAGCCCGTCTTTCTCCTTGAGCATCTCGGGAAACAAAAGCATGTCCCCCAGCTCTTCAAAGATGAGCGCAAAGGATCGGATTTTGGAGCGCTTGGCCTTGGACGCCGAACTGAACAGCGCATTCACCGCCGCCTCGGCGCTGGCAAAAACGCCCTGCTGGGCCGAGATAACCGCGATGCGTCCCCGCTCGAAATGGGACAGCGATGCGCGGATTTCGTTCTCCTCGACCATCGCCGTGATCGCGCCACCAAGCGCCTCTGGCTCGCGCACCAGCGCCTTGATCGTCGCGTATTTCTCCTGCTTGGTTAGGGCATAAAGGTCCCTCACCGCCTGAAGCCGTCGATACCCCGAAATCAGGCCATAGGGCTTTTCGGCATCGTCCTGTGGATACACCTCAATCGGGAGCCGCAACCCATGCGCTCCGATCGAGAGTTTAAGCTCATCCATCTCCTCGGCATCAAGGATCATACGATCCCGCACCATCGCGTTCTCGGCGATGCGATCAAGCGGGATTTCCTCGATGATGCGCCCCTGCCCTTTAGCCTCGCGATGGGCTGCGGCCTCGGTCTTGTCGCGCGCGATTTCGGCACGGTTCTCGGCGTCCATCGCCGTATGCGCCCGCGCCGACTCAGCAGCAACTTGTGAAATTGGTGCTACACCTGCGTTCGGTCTGTTAAGGGTTTCGCGACGAAACTCTGCTTCGATTTTGCTCAACTCGTCCGCGCTCGGCGCAGTTACTTTGCGTCTTTTAGCCATGATCCGCCTCCTGCTTCGCCATCTGCTCGTCCCGCCACCAAGCGGCCAGAATGATCTCTTTTACCTCGGCCCAAGTCCGGTCAAAGGTCTCTCGACCACGGACATAGGTATCCCGATTGAACTCCCGATAGTCGGCCTCATAGATGCCATTCACCTGCTCGCCAGCCTGCCCGACCATCGCGGTCATGTCCTGCCTGAAGGTCGTCATGAAGTCCCCGAAATAGGCCTGAATGACGTTCGCCAAATCGGTCTGCTGGGCGGCATCAAATCGGGTGATGAGGGTGCGGACGGCGTCCCATTCGAACTTCACATCCTCCAACCCATGCTTGCGCCGCTGGCTGTTCTCGCCGTCCTCGATGCTGGCAAAAGTCGAGTAGAGCATATCGAAAAAGCGCCCCGTGGAATCGAACTCAAGGAACGACGCACCAAGCGGCACCAAAAGGATGTCGGCGGCGGCCAAGGCGTTGATTGTCAGGTACCCGAGGGCAGGGGGCGTATCGAGCAGTATGATGTCGTAGTCGTCCAGAATCCCGCCATCGTCCAGCCCATTCATCAGGGCATCCCACAGCGGCCAGGAGCGCGACTGCATCCGCCAGACGGGGACCTGAAACTCGGCCCAGTAGAGGTTGAGCTGCGCGCCGATCAGGTCGATATTCGGCCAATGCGTGCTTTGAATGAGGTTTCGCGGCGAAACCTGAAGCGCTTCGGTCAGGGTTTCGTCGAGGGGGATTTCGGGCTGCCCACCTGCTTGGCGGACCTTGTTTTCCTCTTCGAGGTGGCGGGCGTAGTCGCGGGCCATGATGGGGAAGGCGGTACTCCATTCGTCGGGAACTTCGCCACCCATGATGGAGGTCATCGACCCTTGGCTATCGAGATCGACGACAAGCACCTTGTAGCCGTCGAGGGCCGCGCTCATGGCGAGGTGGGCGCAGGTTGAGGTCTTGCCGACGCCGCCCTTGAAGTTTGCCACGGCGATGATCTTGGCGGGGAGGCCCTTGGGGCGATAGGGGAGGTACTCGCGGTTGGCGGCACCCTCGGCGGCGAAGTGTCCCCGCAGGGCCATCACATCGCTGAGGGAGAACCACTTGGAGTTGCCTTCGCCGATGCCTTGGGGGAGGTCCGGATGGGCCTTGAGGACGCGACGAAAATGGGCAGGGGCGACGGGGATGAGGTACTTGCAGACTTCCCATGTCGAGAATTTCCGAAGCCGCTTTTTGCCGTCGGGCGCATAGCCGCTCTTGGCCAGCTCGTCCCGACCCTTGGAGGCAAAGGCGGCCGCTTTGGCGAATCGGGCGGTATCTATAGGCTGGGAAAGGCGCTCCTCTGCTTGGGCGGGGTCGATGCCGAAATAGGGGGGTAAGGTGGGCTTGCCAGAAGATATCATCTATAAACACCGATGTTAGCGAAAATGTGGTTCTTGGGGATTTTTATCTCACATGAAACGCCACAAGGGAATCATTCTTTCAAAATCTATCCGAAAAAGAACAACAACAGGCCGCTTTGTTTTAAGTATATATAGAATCTTTAAGGACTTTGCGGAAATAAATCGACCTATTATCAATTGGTTAGGTTGGTTTGGGTGCCTCGTTACAGGGTGAAAGGGACCCGCTTACAGGACGAAGGTTGCTAGAATACGGGATCAAAGGCACCGATTCGCGGTTTTAGGGTCTATTTCGCGCCTTAGAGCCACATTCTCCGAATCGGAGCGCGTCGTTGCGCCAGCCCGTCCCGCAGATTGGTACCTTTGCGAACGCATAGTTAAGAAGATATTAGCCAAATGGACCCATATACGGGATGGCCCTAAACGGGGTTATGGTATCCAAGGAGAGATTGTTTATGGGTTCCTTTTGGGGTAAGCTGAGCGAAAGTATCCACAGAGATATAGCACCTTGGCGCACCGCGCCGATAGAGCAGACAGTTAGAACAGGCAGAGCACATTGGGCGAGATGCAAGATATTCCCAAGGACAAGCTTACGGGCGCGTTAAAGCGCGGCGCCGTGAAAAAGCACGTAGCGGCGATTCATGTTTCGGGGAAATTGACGCTGCTTCAGCGCAAACTCTCGAACGTTTTATTGCTCAATGCCTATGACACGCTCACGCAGCAGCCGAGCTTTCAGATGGATGCGCGCACGCTTTGCATGATGGTGGGCTATAACTCCAACGATTTTGATACGCTCAAGCAATCGCTGCGCGGGCTGGCGGAAACCGTGGCCGAGTGGGATATGCTGGATGCGTCGGGTAATCAGGAGTGGGGTGTTTCGAGCCTTTTGAGCTATGCCAAGCTTAAGGATGGGGTGTGCGAGTATGCCTATTCGCCCGCGCTTGCGGAGAAACTCTCGGATCCTAAGGTTTTTGCGCTTATCAATCTGAATATTCAGCGTAAATTCACCAGTGGTCATGCGCTCGCGCTTTATGAGAATTGTTATCGTTTCCATCGGACGGGCAGCACCGGCTGGTGGTCGCTTGAGACATTCCGCCGTCTGATGGGGGTTGCGGATAGCGAATATTACGAGAGCTACAAGCACCTGAACGCCAAGATCATCAAGCCCGCCGTTTCCGAGATTAACCGCAACAGCAACATTATTGTTGAGCCGGAAGTGCGCAAGCGCGGCAGGGCGGTGAGCGATATTCGGTTTACCATTCAGAAGAACCCACAGCTCTCGATTTTGGATCTGGATGATGGTGAGGGATTGCGGCGCGCGCCTGTTTATGACCGTCTGAGGGCGATGGGGATCAGTGATCGTTTGGCGCGGCAATGGTTGACCGAACATGGCGAGGCCACCGTCCAGAGCAAGCTGGATTATGTGGCGGGGCAGGGCGGTGTGAAAAGCCCGGAGCGGTACCTCGCGGCGGCGCTGCGCGATGATTATCAGGCCGCGCCAAAGGAAAAATCCGCAGCGCCCAAGGCGGAAATGTCGGCCAAGGTCGCCCTTCGGGCAGGTAAGTTAGGCCGCGTTAGAGACTATTCCGCCGCGCGCACCCCCACCCAAAGGGACGCGGACAAGCGCCTGTTCTATGCAAGTTTGACCGACACCGCCAAGCGGCAGGATTTCGAGCGCCACGGCTGGATGTCGGCGCAAAACGCCAAGGCGATCTTTGCGTTCTGGGAAGATCTGTATCCCGAGATATTTGAGGGATTGGACGGCTAGGCGCGCTTTGCAGTGATGCGTTCGCGGTGGAGGGTGTAGATGCCTGTTGCGACGATGATGAGTGCGCCGACCCATGTCCATAGATCGGGGAGTTGGTTGAACACCAGCCAGCCATAGAACGTACCCCAGATCAGCAAGCTATAGTGCACGGGTGCGAGGACGACGGCTTGGGCCAGTTCCAGCGATTTGATCACCAGAATTTCCGCAAGTCCGGCGAGGACGGCCATGCTTGCGAGGAGGAAGACCTCTTGGCCCCATTCGGGTGTTTTCCAGACGAACGGGAGCGGTAGCGAGAGCAGGGCGGTTGCGGTGATTGCCGTATAGGCGACCGTTGTGATTGTGCGGTCCGAGCCGCTTAGGCTGCGCGAGAGTATTTGGCGCAGCGCAAAGAAGAACGCCGCCACCAAAACAAGTGCTGCTGCGGGGTGCACCGTTCCCATGCCGGGGCGCAGGACGATGAGCGTGCCGATGAAGCCGATTGTGACCGCGATCCAGCGCCGTATGCCGACGGGTTCGCGCAGAATGAGGGCGCCCATGACTGTAACGATAAAGGGGGCGACGAAACTAATGGCGACGGCATCGGCCAAGGGCACAAAAGACACCGCAAAGATGAAGCACGTCGCCGAAGCAGCCGCCAGCGCGCCGCGCGCGATTTGGAGGTAGGGGTGTTGTGTGCGCAGGATTTCAAAGCCGCGAAAGAACAGCACGAACACTACCCCGAGCAAGAGCCCAAGCTGTCGAGACCATGCGATTTGAACGGGGTGGATGCTATCGGTCAGGAATTTCGCGTGGGTATCTACCGCAGCAAACAAAAACATCCCGCCCGCCATACAGGCAATCCCGCGCAAACTATCGGAGCGAAGATGAGCAGGGCGCGAAACGGCGGCGGAAGTTGGAATCGGTGCGATATCGGTTCTCCGAGTATGAACGAGGTGCAAGCGTCGAGATAACCCGTCATTCGGAGCGCAAGAAATGAGGCGCTATCCAAGGCGGCGTCATGTGCAAACCGCAGTTTGCAACAGTCATTGACCATATTCATTTGGTGATGGCAAGCGCTGGCGGGCAGGGGTGTTAGGTGGTTTCGGCCTTTGCGGTGAACCATTCGACAACGGCCTGTGCTGTCGCGCTGCGCTTGTTGCTGCGCAACGTGAGCATATAGAAGTGTTGGTTGCCTGTGAGCGTATCAGGAATGACCTGTACCAAATGGTTTGCGGCAATGTCGCGTTGGGCGAGGAATTTGCTGACGAGGGCAACACCTTGGCCAGAAAGTGCTGCGTCCATTGTAAGCGCCGTTTGGTTTAGTCGCAGTCCATAGCCGCCGCGATCTTCTATGTTCAGTTTCTTGAGGTAAGCGGGCCAAAGATCGTGTGCGTCGTGTAGTTTCGGTAAGCGCGACAGAGTTTCCAGCGCAAGAGGAAGGTCGTGTTTGGCGATAAGGGATGGCGCGGCGACGGCGATGATCTCTTGTTGAAAAAGCCGCACCACATCTAGCGATGCGCCGAAGGGTGGTTGGCCCTGACGGATTGCCACGTCGATGCCGTCGCCGTGGAAGCTTGAAACCTTTTCCGTCGCGAGAATTTGCAGGTCGATTTGTGGATGCGCGGCCGAGAATTCGGACAGGTTCGGGATGAGCCATTTCGCCGCGAAGGTTGGTGTGACACTTACCAAGACCCTTTCTGGTTTGGGGCGAAGTGTGGCTGTGGCAGCGCGTAGTTCCTCAAATATGGTCGCGATACGTCCATGGTAACTTCTACCCGCAACTGTGAACGCCAAGCCCTTTGACATCCGTTCAAACAGTGGGAGTCCAAGATGGGCCTCAAGTTGGCGTACTTGTTGAGCGACGGCGCCTTGGGTCACGCCCAGTTCGTCAGCGGCAGATCGAAAGTTCAGGTGGCGGCCCGCAGCATCAAATGCGCGTAATCCGTTGAGCGGCGGAAGTTGTGTCATTTGGTAATAGTATTCCTACTGTCATGGAACATCAATTCTTGCGCGAAAGACACCGAAATACGCTGTATATTTGTCGCTAGAACATGATGGAGAGTAATATGTCTGTAGAAAAAGTAGCACTTATTACAGCGGGCGGAAGCGGAATGGGAGCTGATGCGGCCCGAAGGTTGGCCGCAGATGGCTTTCGGGTTGGTATCTTGTCGTCCTCTGGTAAGGGCGAAGCGCTTGGCGAAGAGTTGGGCGGTTTTGGCGTGACGGGGTCGAACCTTTCGCAGAGTGATCTCGCCGCATTGGTGAAGGGAGCGACGGATCGTTGGGGGCGCGTTGATGTGCTTGTGAATTCTGCGGGGCATGGGCCGAAGGGGCCAGTGCTCGATATCTCGGATGATGATTGGCACATGGGGATGGAGGTCTATTTGATGAACGTCATTCGCCCCACGCGGTTGGTGATGCCGTTGATGCAAGCGCAGGGAGGCGGAGCGATTATCAATATCTCGACCTTTGCCGCGTTTGAGCCAGACCCGCTTTTCCCGACGTCTGGAGTATTTAGGGCAGGGCTTGCGGCCTTCGCAAAGCTCTGTGCGGATAAATACGCGGGCGATAATGTCCGGGTGAACAATATCCTTCCCGGCTTTATCGACAGCCTGCCCGAAACAGAGGACCGCCGCGTGCGGATACCAATGGGGCGGTACGGCAAAGCAGACGAGGTGTCGTCGCTGGTATCATGGCTGGCCTCGGAGGGGGGCGCGTATATGACGGGCCAGAACCTGAGAATTGATGGTGGGTTGACCCGCGCAGTTTGAACTTGTGACGGCGGCGCAACAACGGGCACCGCCGTATTCGACTTTGTGGATGCCTATTGTGCTGCGTGATCTTTGTTCCATTCTGGGAGCGGAAAGAGCGCGTCATAGGCCCAGTTAAACCCAAACGCATAGACCAGATAAAAGCCTGCGAGGGACGCATCCATCAGAAATGCCTGCCAGAGTGTCACCCCGAGGTACCACGCGATGAAGGGCATAAGGATCATTAACAAACCTGCCTCAAAGAGGACTGCGTGAAGTATGCGGATGGCCCCCGATTTCTGGGTGGTTTCCGTGGTGCGTTTGAGGGCCAGATCAAAGGCGAAATTGTAGACGAGGTTCCAAAGCGTGGCGAGTGTGGCGCTGACGATGCCAACGACACCAAAATGCGCCATGGGAACGTGGAACAGGATTGAACCAAGCGGAACAACCATGAGCAGGGCGATGATTTCAAAGCTAACGGCGTGACGAAGACGATCAAGTGGGGAGCGCATAACGGCCTCCTATGATTGTCGGGTCGTCCCGACGACTATCCAAAACGGGGAGGTCGTCCTCTCGTGGGGATATTTGGCACTGGTGGCGGCGAAGATCAAGAGGAGCCGTCCACCGCCAGCTATCGCATCCTATCGCCGTTCACATCAAAGATGAGCGTTTCGGCGGGGTTGAATTGTGCGTCTAGTTGGTCGCCTGCGCTGTGTTGGCGTTGTCCGCCAAGCGCGACGGTTAGGATGTCGGAGTTTCCTTGTCGGGCGTAGGCGTAGTTCTCTCCGCCGAGGTTTTCGATGAGTTCGATTGTCAGGGAAAGCGTTGCATCGCCACCCGTTTTGAAGTGTTCGGGGCGAATGCCCAGAACGACTTGGGTGCCTTCCGCGATGGCGTGGTTTAGCAGCGGGAGCGGGACGCGCTGGCCCGAGAAATCGGTGAGCGAAAGCATCCCGTCCTGAACCTCGGCGTTTACGAAGTTCATCTTCGGCGAGCCGATGAAGCCCGCGACGAATTGGTTTACGGGGTCGTCGTATAGCTCTAGCGGTTTGCCGACCTGTTCGATGCGGCCATCGCGCAGGACGACGATTTTGTCGGCGAGTGTCATCGCTTCTACCTGATCGTGCGTGACGTAGATGATCGTGGTTTTCAGCTCTCGGTGTAGGCGCGCGATTTCCAGACGCATCTGGACGCGCAACTCGGCGTCAAGGTTTGAGAGGGGTTCGTCGAATAGGAAAACTTCGGGGTGGCGAACGATGGCACGGCCAATCGCCACGCGCTGGCGCTGTCCGCCAGAGAGATCCTTGGGGCGTCGATCAAGGAGCGGTTCTAGGCCCAGAATGCGGGCGGCGTCGTTGACTTGTTCTTTGATCGCATCCTTTTTCACACCTGCGTATTTGAGCGCAAATCCCATGTTCTCGGCCACGGTCATGTGGGGGTAGAGCGCGTAGGATTGAAATACCATTGCGATCCCGCGCTTGGAGGCGTCGATGTCATTCGAGAGTCGATCCCCGATATAGAGTTCGCCGCCGGTGATTTCCTCAAGGCCCGCGATCATGCGCAGCATTGTGGATTTGCCACAGCCCGAAGGGCCGACAAAGACAACGAATTCCTCGGGCTGGATATCGAGATCGACGCCCTTGATAACATCAAATGCACCATAAGATTTCTTGAGGTTCTTAAGTACGACGCTGCTCATGTTGTTATCCTCATATTGCGGTTAGGAAGGTTTCGGTCGTGCCGAGGCTGCCGAGGGAAACGCTTATTGTGATGGGGCCTGTGCCCTCTGCGCGTAGCCAGAATCCGGTGGAGCCGGCGCGTAAGGGGACGAGTGCGGGGCCATGCAATCTGGCTGCGCCTTTGACCTCAATCGTGACGGGGTCGGCGGCGTGGCGGGCCTTGTTGCCCACTTGATCGAGGGCGCGCACCATGACGCGCACATCTTGGCCATCGGCGATTTCGGTTGCGTCCGGAACCACACTTAGGGACGTCAAAAGAGGGGCCGCGCAGTATTTGCGCGAGATAGCAGCCTCGCCGTTCCAGATGCCGACAACCTCGCAATCGTCCCACGCCGTGCCCCAATTGCCGAGCGCATCCTCGGGGAAGTCCTCAAGACGGAACACAACGGGTGGATGCGGGAGGTGCGGATAGTTGATGCGATCTGGCTCTCCGCGGATGGGGGTTGCGGTGCCGTATCTAAGCTCGACGGAATCACAATTGGTCAGCACGGTGAGGGGAAGGATTCCGTTGATATTCCGTTCGCCGCGCGCATAGAGCGTGACGGGCTCAAGGACCAATCCGCCCTCTGGCTCCCCTTGGGAGGCATAGACGTGGCCTGCGAATTTCAGTTCGCGATACATATCCGCGACGCCGTGATAACAGATGCGATCCCCTGCGCCGAAATCGCTGTGGGTGTTGTAATCGAACGCGCACCAGCCGATGGCGCCTGCGGTTCCTTTCGCCCCGAAAGCGGCATTGAGCACCTGAAGATGGCGCGTCACGTGTTCGATTTGGCGCAACTCCTGATCGTGCGCTTTGGTGGGGAACATATGGCCGTTATATTCGGTGATGAGGTAGGGCACATCGTGGTCAAGTCCGGTCACTTCGCGCTGATCCCGCAACGGGCGCGCGGCGCGGTTAGAGCCGCTTATTTCGTGTGATCCGAGGTTAAAGTCGTTCATCGTATAGACATCTTCGAGGAGTTCTGAATCCTCAATACAGCGCACGCCGCCCGTTTGGCGGGTCGGGTCGAGTGCACGCGCCACGCGGTTGGTTTCGGTGTAGAAGGCGTGGTCGTCTTCGCTTTCGTTAATGCGCACGCCCCAGATGATGATGGACGGGTGGTTCCAGTCGCGGGTGATCATGCGCCGTACGTTCTCAACGCTTTCGGCCTTCCATTTTTCGCCGCCGATATGTTGCCAGCCTGGAATTTCCTCAAACACAAGGAGGCCGATTTCATCGCATCGGTTCAGGAAGGCCGTGGATTGTGGATAATGCGAGGTGCGCACAAGGTTCAGGCGCAGATCGTACTTCAGAAGGTCTGCATCCCGCTCTTGTCCTGAGCGGCCAATCGCATAGCCCGAGTAGGGGAAGGATTGATGCCGATTCAGTCCCCGAATTTTCAGGCTCCGCCCATTTAGAAAGAACCCGTCGGTTGTGAATTCTGCGTGGCGAAAACCGAACCGTGTTGTGTGGTGGTCATCGCCATGTGGAGATTTGAGCGCGAGGTCCAGCGTGTAGAGGTGCGGGGCATCTACATCCCAAAGCTCGATATTCTGAAGGTTATCCATTTGCAGCAAGAGGCGCTCGCCCGTCAATTCGGCCTGTGTATGGGCAATCGGATTGCCTTCGCTATCTTTGAGGGTTGCCTCAAGCGTGCCAGAGATGACCTTTTTCTGTGGATTGGAAAAATAGACCTGCGCGGTTAGCGTTTTGGTAGCGTTGAGCACATCCGGCGTTTCGATCTTGACCGTTTCAATCGCAAGCGGAGCGTTTTGAACAAGCCAGACATCGCGATAGATACCAGCAAAGCATAGGTAATCAATGCGGCCACCGAAGGGGGGGATCTCTGGGTTTTCAGAGCCGTCGATGACAATCCGCAGATGGTTTTCCCCATCCGTTAGGCCATCGGTCAGGCGCGCATGGATCGGGGTATAGCCGTCTTTGTGCTCTGCGATCAGATCGCCGTTCAGGTATATTTTTGCGTCCGCCATCGCCGCCTCAAGGAGAAGCGAAAGTTCGGTGCCTTGCCAGCCGTTTGGCGGGGTGAATGTCTTTTCGTAGGTAAAGGCGCGTTGATAGCATTTCTCGTCGAAGTAGTGATACGGAACTTCGACCGCAGTGTGGGGCAGGCGCACTTGTTGCGTGCCCTCAAAGAGCCAGTTTTCGTTGAACGAAATCAATTCGGGCATCTGGGGGGTGTTTCCTTATTTCACAGAGCCAAGCATACCTTGGACAAAAAGGCGCTGTAGGACGAAGAAGATAATCAGCGTGGGCAGCGTCGTGATGACGGTCGCAACCATGATGACGCCATAGTCGGGGGTATAGGCCGAGGCGAGCGAGGAGATGGTCAGAACCATTGTTTTCATCTCGTTCGTCTGGAGGACAATCAGCGGCCAGAGGTAGTTGTTCCAGTTCAGCATGAACACGATGATTGTCGCGGCGGCATAGGTGGAGCGCATGACGGGCATATAGACCCGCGCGAATATCTGCCACTCCTTGAGGCCGTCGATTTTGGCGGCATCCCGTAGCTCGTGCGGGAAGGATTTGGTGGCCTGTCGGAAGTAGAAGATCACAAAGATATTCGCGATTCCGGGGGCGATGATGGCGGTATAGCTGTTGAGTAGACCCACCTTCGCGAACATCACAAAGAGCGGCACCATGAGTGCGGCGAAGGGAATCGACAGCATAAGAAGCAGGCCTGTGAACACTTTCTCGCGGGTTTTGGAGCGGAACATTTCAAAGCCATATCCCGCCGCCGAAGCGATGATGAGTGTCAGTACGGTTCCGACAATCGAGATAAAGAACGAGTTAAAGAGCACCCGAAGGATATCGACCTGTTCGAACAATGCCGTGATATTGGGCCAAAGATTCTGGCCGAAAGATGCCTTGCCCTTCACGATATCGGCGGAAGTGTTGGTTGTTCCGATGAGCATCCAAATGAACGGAAACACAGAGAGAAACGCCGCGATAGACAGGATACCGTACCGCAGCAGGTCATTCAGAAACCGAGAGCGCGTCATTTGCGATCCTTTGCGATAAAGAATTGAAAGAACGACAGGACCGCCACCAGTACAACAATCACATACGAAACCGTCGCCGCATATCCAAAGGAGGGCATGAACTTGAACGTCAAGTTGTAGAGGTATTGCGAGAGCGTAAGCGTCGCGTTGGAGGGGCCGCCCTCGGTGATGTTCTGGACCTCGTCAAAGAGTTGGAGCGTGCCGATTGTCGAGATGATCGTTGTGAACAGAATCACGGGTTTGAGCATCGGAACGGTGATGCGAAAGAATTGTGCGTGGGCGGGGACGCCATCAATGCGCGCGGCTTCGTAGATGGATTTGTCGATGTTCTGAAGGGCAGCGAGGTAGAAGATCATGTTATACCCCGTCCAGCGCCATGTGATCGCAAGGATAATCACAACCTTGGCCCAGAACGGATCACCCAGCCACGGGATGCTCGTTTCGAGTATGCCAGCCGAAAGTAGCATTTGATTGGCCAGCCCGTCCGTCGCAAAGATGGATTTGAAAAGGATAGAGTAGGCCACAAGGGAACTGACCGCAGGCAGAAAGATTGCGGTTCTGAACAATCCGCGAAACCGGAGTCTGGGCGCATTCAGCAGCACCGCAAACAAGAGCGCGAACATGATCATTATGGGAACCTGAATCGCCAGAAAAGTCAGCGTGTTGCCCAGTGCCTTGAGGAATATCGGATCGCTGCCGAGGCGCTTGATGTTGCTTAGGCCACCAAAGCTCATATTCATGCCGCGACCTGTTTGGAACGACATCCAGAGCGACCACAAGATCGGCCAAACCATGAATAGCCCCAATAAAACCAGCGCGGGCATGACAAAGCCCCAGCCGCTTATTCGTTCGTTTCGCCCTAGCCGTGTACGTGCCACGTCGGTCCCCTCCCGTTAATGCCCCACCCACAAGATGCGGGCAGGGCAGTTTTGTGGCAATTATTGTGTAAGTACGCGGGCTTCGGCTTCGATTTTCTCGATTGCCTCGTCCAGATCACCGCCATTTGCTAGGGCAGGTGCCTGTGACGCGATGGCCGAGCGAACCTCATAGGTAAAGATACCATAATCAACGCCGGGGATCTCTCCGAGCCAGTTCGAGAAGTCCTGCCAGACGGCCTGACCACCGAAGTAGTCATCGGTTGATTGGTATGCTTCGCCTTCGCGAACGGCCAGAAGAGAACCAACCGCGCCCTGTCCGACAAGGATGTCTTGGTAGAAATCAATGTCAGATGCCCAGACCTCTTGGAGGAAGTCCTTGGCAAGGTCGGGGTTTGGCGCTGCAGAGAGCATATACCAGCTAGAGCCGCCAAGGTTGGAAGCGTTCACGGCTCCCTCTGCTTCTTCGACGCGCGGAATCGGGGCAACCGCCCATTGTCCGCTCATGTCGGCGGATTTGATGGTGCCTGTTAGCCAAACACCGGAAATGGCCGAGGCGACGTCACCGCTCGTGAAGGAGCCTGTGAATTCGGACCAGCCCGTGATCGGCTTGTAGACTTCTTTGGCTTGCAAGAGTTCGGCGTAATCCGCGAGGGCAGCTTTGAATTTCTCGTTGCCGACAATGTCCAGATCGCCGTTTTCATCAAAGAACCAACCGCCTGTGGATTGGAGCATGATCACAAAGAGCCCCGGGTCGTTGGCGTCGATCGACAGGAGAGGTGTGCCAGTTTTGGCGAACACGTCTTTGCCGATTTCGATCAGGCGGTCCCATGTGATGTTGTTAAGGTCTTCGGCGCTATAGCCCGCTTCCGAGAGAATATCCGAGCGATAGAACCAGCCTGTTACGCCAGAATCAAACGGCATCGAGTATGTTTCGTCGCCAACCGTGGCGAGCGCAACCTTGTAGTCGGCGAATTTGGAATAGTCGATGTCTTGGGTCATCGGCGCAAATGCACCGGGGAATGACAGAACGAATTTCTGCGCTGAGTAGTCTTCGATCAGGACGATATCCGGAAGACCATCCGTGACTCCTGCGGCCAGTTGGGTCTGTAGTTTTTGCTCAAGTTCTTCGCGTGCGAACTCTGTAAAGACTAGGTTGAAGTCAGGATGCGTCTCTTTGTAGATTTCGGCGGCCTTTTCCATAGCGGCGCCGTTAAAGTTTGGGTCCCATGCCCAAACTGTCAAATCATCCGCCCATGCGGCAGAGAGTGCGCATTGACTGACACCGATGCCAATCGCCAGTGCGCGCGGTAGAATTGCGGTCTTTATGTCCATTTTTTCCTCCCGTTTGTCCGCCGGCTTGTGCGGCGTGTTGTCACGGTAGGGCGGAAAATTCATTCGCGCAAGAAATTTAGTAAAAATTTACTAAATAGATTGAGGTGCGCGATTTCGGTGCGTTTTAACCCTCTGGTTGAGGGAGGCGAACGCTACCGCGCCAGATGATTTTACTTTCCAAGCTTAGCCGTTTGGCAAGGCGACGCCCCGAGAGGCGCTCGACCAGAAGCTCAACCGCATTCTCGCCGATGCGCTCGGCAGGGAGGCGAACAGTTGTGAGGGGCGGGTTGAGGAACCGCGCGGCGGAAATGTCGTTAAAGCTTGCGACAGCGATGTCGTTGGGAATCGACAATCCTTTGCGCGAAATCGCACGATAGGCGCCGACGGCCATGTTATCGGTTGCGGCGATGATAAGCTCTGGCATGTTATCGCCCGAAAGGAGTTCGGCCGTCAGGTCATGCCCGCTTTGTTCGGTGTTTTCACCCGTTAACGCGAGGGATTCGTCAAAGCCGCCGTGGTCTTCCATCCATGTTTTATAGGCAAGATACCGAATTTCAGGGGCGCGGCGGGTTACCTTTTTGGGGTCGTACCATCCTAGAAAAGCGATCCGCCGATATCCCGCTGCCCAGACTTCCTTAAGGAGTTTGCGCGACGCCGCCGTGAGGTCACACATCACCGCGTCAACGTCATCATCCAGCGGCATATAATCCGCGATCACGAGGTTTTCGATGTTGGCGCGCATCCAGTCGATGGTCTCTTCGGGGTGGTGGCCGATGGCGATACAGCCGCTCGTTTCTGTGATGGCTTGTGCGTCATACACTCCAGATGTCGCGTGAAATTTTACCAGCTCAAGCCCAAGTGCGGCGCTGCGACTTTCGATGCCGATGCGCAGGGCGATATAATACGGGTCCGAGAGTTCTTGTTCGGGTTGCAGGAAGTGGAGCACAGCAATCTGCTGTTTCTCGCTGTTGTTTACCTGCCGTTTACGGCGGCGGGGCGGCTCATAGTTAAGTGCCGCTGCCGTTTCGATAATTTTCTTGCGGGTCTCATCGCCGACCGAAAGGGTAGAATCGAAGTTCAGCACACGTGACACGGTGGTCTGCGATACGCCAGTTTTGTCGGCAATCTGCTTGAGTGTAGCTCCGGCGCGCCGCTTGGGCGGTGTGTGCTTGTCTGTTTTCATCGTCAGTTTTTCGCATATGGGTCAATTTGAGGCAACGATTAACGGTAGGGTAGCACGCGCTTGAAAAAATGTTCAGTAAAAATTTACTAAATTATTGACCGGTGTCGGCAGGACTGTAAAAGTCGCGGTAAATTTTGCTGGAGGACAGATGATGCAGAAAGTTAAGTGGGGGATAATCGGCCCGGGTTCGATCGCGGGGAATTTCGCTCTTGGTTTGGCCGAGAGCGAAGCGGGAAGCCTGTTTGCCGTCGCAAGCAGATCCCCAGAACGCGCACACGCCTTTGGCAAGGAGTTCGGCGTAAATGCCGATAAATGCTATACAAACTATTGCGATATCTGTGCCGATCCAGAAGTGGACGCAATCCATATCGCAACCCCGCATCCGTTTCACGCACCGCAGGCATTGATGGCCATTCGTGCGGGGAAACACGTCTCTGTTGAGAAGCCAGCGGGGTTGAATGCCGCCGAAGTCGAAGCATTACGCGAGGCGGCGGCGCAGGAGGGCGTCTTTTTCATGGAGGCGTATATGTATCTCCACCATCCGCAAATCACGCGATTAAACGAGATCCTCGCGAGTGGCGACCTGGGCGCGGTGCAGCATATCGACGCCACGTTTGGATTCGCGGCGGGGTTCAATGCCGAGAGTCGTCTCTATGATCGCGCGCTTGCGGGGGGCGGTATTTTGGACGTTGGCGGGTATCCTGTGTCGGCGGCCCGAATGATCGCGGGCATTGCAGATCAGGCGTTTGCCGAGCCGACCTCAATCAAGGCGGTTGGTCAAATTGGACAGAGCGGAGTGGATGAGGTTGCGCATGGTTTGCTGTCCTTTGCCAATGGCGTGACAGCTCGCATCGCCTGTGCAGTTGCGCGGGATTTGGGGCAGTCCATTCACGTTACTTGCGAGCACGGCTCCGTGACTTTGCGCAATCCTTGGGTTCCGGGCCGCGAGGTGGGGCCTGCGGATACGGTGCTGGAAATCGTAAAGGATGGGGCGACCCATCAAGAGGACATCGCCGCGCCCAAGATGCTCTTTGCCTATGAAGCCGAGGCTGCGAGCCGCGCGATCATCGCGGGGGCAAGCGGGTGCAGTTATCCTGCGATGTCGCCCGAAGGATCGGTTGGCAACGCGCAGGTTCTCGATGCGTGGCGGCGCGAGGTTGGCTATCAGGTGGTCGGAGAAGATGCGGCAACGATCCGCATGCTTGCCGGTGTCTTGCCCGCCAATAACGAGCGCATGAAGACGCATGAAATAGACGGAGTCGCCAACCCCGTGAGCGCGCTGATCATGGGTTGCGACAATCGCGATACCATCGCCGAGGGCGCGATCATGTGGGATGCGTGGATGGAGGCCGGAGGCACGACCTTTGACACCGCGTTTGTCTATGGTGGAGGCAAACACGAGCAGGTTCTGGGCGAGTGGATCGCGGCGCGGGGCGTTGCGGATGACATCAACGTAATCGTTAAGGGAGCGCACACGCCATACTGTCTTCCGCAGGCGATTGGCGCGCAGTTGGACATTTCGCTTAGCCGTTTGGGGCTGGATCGAGCGGCGATTTATATCATGCACCGCGACAATCTTGATGTTCCTGTCGGCGAATTTGTCGAGGCCATCGCGCGCGAACGGGATGCGGGGCGCATCGGGGTTTGGGGTGGATCAAACTGGACCACCGAGCGTTTCGATGAGGCCGTTAGCTATGCCAAGAAGCACGATCTGGAGCCGCCCAAGATACTGAACAACAACCTCTCGCTTGCTGTGATGCAAAAACCGGTCTGGGATGGGTGTGTTACTTCGAATACGCCGCAAACGCTTGAATGGTTGCGCAAAACGGGAACGATGCATCTGAGTTGGTCGTCACAGGCGCGGGGGTATTTCCTTGATGAAGCGCTGCGCGGGCGGCTCCCTGCGTCCATCGGGCCGGACGTTTGTTATGGCTCTGATACTAACGAAGAGCGCCGCCGCCGCGCGGGTGAACTTGCCGAGAAATACAACGTCGCGCCGCATAACATTGCGACGGCTTGGGTGCTCTCGCAATCGTTCCCGTCCTTTGCACTCATTGGGCCGCGCAGTCCGGGGGAAATCGTCTCTACTCTGCGGTCAATGGGCCTTTCGCTTACGGATGATGAGGTTGCGTGGTTGAACTTGGAAGACTAACGCAACGCTGCTGAGGATTGCCAGAATACGCAACAGTTTGCGATCTTTCTGACGTTGAAAAAGGAGCGCTTCATTGAGGCGACTGCGCCGATTTGCGCCACCACCTTGAGTCGTTTTGATGAACTCGTGCGAGAGGAAAAGAAGTAAACGTATCTTTTTTGAAGTAGTATCGAAGGATATTTTTGATTCTTTATCGCGAGGTAGCTCGATGCCGCAGAAATTGATTTCGATTTCTGGTCCTCCCCCTTTGAAGTGGTCCGCCCCTATAGTTAGGAATCGGAGGATTGAAAATGGGAATTAAGCGACACAAGCCAGAAGAGATTGTCACGAAGTTGCGGCAGGTTGAGGTGCTTTGCGGTCAAGGCATGCCGCGTGTTGATGCAATCCGGCAAGTGCAGATAACTGAACAGACGTTTTATCGTTGGCGCAAACAATATGGCGGAATGGGAACCGACCAACTGAGGGAACTAAAGCGGCTTCAGAAGGAGAATGATCGACTGCGGCGAGCCGTATCTGATCTGACCCTGGACAAGTTGATCCTGTCGGAAGCCGCACGGGAAAACTTCTGAGCCCCTCGCGCCGCCGCGCCTGCATCGATCACATTCGCAATGAGGTGCGGGTGTCTGAGCGGCGGATCTGTCGTGTTTTGGGGCAGAACCGATCCACCCAGAGGCGGTTGCCTGTTGACCGAAGTGACGAAGAACGGCTGGTTGCTGATATGATCGAACTGGCACGTCAGTATGGCCGGTACGATTGCCGATCGCGTCTGCCCAGGGATGCGGGCTGGCAGGTGAACGACAAGCGGGTTGAACGGTTGTGGCGGCGTGAGGGGCTCAAAGCGCTAGCAACCCAAGAAGGGGCGGTTTGGCTAAATGATGGCTCATGTGTCCGGCTGCGGCCAGAGTATCGCAACCACGTCTGGTCGCGCGGACTTCTCGTTCATCATCGAACTGATGACGGGAAAGCGTTCCGGACCCTGAACATCTTGGACGAATACAGCCGGGAATGCCTGGCGATCCGTGAAGCGGAAGAACTCGATGAAGTCATCGACGCACTCACGGATCTGTTCATCTTGCGCGGCGTTCCGGCCTACATCATGTCGGACAATGCCTGGAGTTCATAGCTCGGGCTGTTCGAGACCGGATTTGAGGCGGTTGGAGCCAAAACGGTTACATTGAGCCTGGCTCGCCGTGGGAGAATGGGTATTGCGAAAGTTTCAATGCCCGGTTCCGCGACGAGTTGCTGAACGGGGAGAGCTTTTACACTCTACGCGAAGCACAGATTATCATCGAAAGCTGGAGGAAACACTACAATACCAAACGACCACACAGTGCTCTGGGCTACCGCCCGCCGGCTCCGGAAACCATCGTCCCGATGGAACTAAGGCCGATCATGCACTAACATTCAAACTGGACTACTTAGGTGGGGCTGATCATGTCATTTGTCTTGTCGACGCCAGTCTTCGCTCAAGACACGGCAGGGTTGGTTGCCAATGTTTATGTCGGTGCGCCCTATTCGCCCTATGCCAACCGCGCGTTTCCGGATGATGTTTATTTCGGGGAAACCCATGTACATACAGCACTCTCTGCGGATGCTGGCGGGGGTGGAACCACCCTGTTGCCACGCGATGCATATCGTTTTGCGCGCGGGGAGCAAGTTACATCCAACACTGGTCAGCCTGCCAGACTTGCGCGGCCTTATGATTTCTACATGATTACCGACCATTCGGATGCGATGGGGGCGATTTCGATTATTATTAAGGGAACGCCCAATATTCTTGCTGACGAACAAGGCAAGCAGTTTCACGAAGCTTTTGCCAAGGGCGGCTCTGAGGCACAAAAAGCGGCTGTCGATCTGGTTGGCCTTTTTGCACAGGGCAAAGTTTCGGATGCGCTGAATTACCAGCCGGGGAATCCATCCTATGCCCGCACTTGGACCGACATTGTGAATGCGGCCGAAGAGTTCAACGATCCGGGGAAATTCACAACGTTCATTGCATTTGAGTGGACCTCACTTGTGTCGGGGAACAATCTGCACCGCAACGTGATTTTCCGCGACAATGCCGATCGGGCTGGGAAAATCGTTCCCTACACAACGACCCCGCCGACAGGCTCGCCAAACCCGCGTGATCTGTGGAGATGGATGCAGTCTTATGAGGATGCAACGGGCGGCGAAGTTACCGCAATTCCACACAATGGCAACCTATCCAATGGCATGATGTTTGCGCTTAAGGATGATTTCGCCGATGGGGCCGATTACGATGCCGAATACGTTGAAATGCGCAACAAGTTTGAGCGACTCTATGAAGTGACTCAATTAAAAGGCGACGGCGAAGCCCACCCAATGCTGTCACCAACCGATGAGTTTGCCGATTATGAAAGTTGGGATTGGGGCAATCTTGATTTGTCAGAAGCCAAAACACCCGAGATGCTCAAGACAGAGTACCCACGGGAAGCGCTTGCGAATGGCTTCAAGTTAGAAGAAACTCTTGGTGCTAACCCGTTCAAGTTTGGTTTTGCAGGAGGATCGGACGCCCACACAGCGCTCTCTACGCCTGATCAAGATAACTTTTTTGGTAAGTTTACAGCCTATGAGCCAAACGAGCACCGCTCCAACCACCTCTCAAAAGAGAACAAAGATCTCGGTCTATCTTACAACAGTTGGCGATATATCACGGCGGGATTGATGGCTGTTTGGGCCACGGGAAATACCCGCACAGAGATATATGACTCAATGGAGAGACGCGAAGTTTACGGCACGACAGGAACACGGATGCGCGTGCGTTTCTTCGGCGGTTGGGATTTTACGCCTTCGGATGTTGATGGACGCAACCTCGCAAAAATCGGCTATACAAAGGGGGTGCCGATGGGCGGTGATCTGTTAAATCCGCCTGACGGGGCCACCGCGCCCAACTTCTTGGTCTACGCATTGCGCGATCCAATGGGGGCCAATATTGATCGCGTTCAGATCATCAAGGGATGGCTTGATACGGACGGAGAACCACAAGAACAGGTGTATGACGTGGCGTGGTCTGATGAAAGTGTTCTCGGTGACGATGGCAAACTGCCTTCGGTGGGTAGCACGGTCGATCTTTCGGTACCAAGTTGGAGCAACACTATTGGCGCTTCCGAATTGGGTGCTGTTTGGACAGATCCGGACTTCGATCCTTCGATCAACGCCTTCTATTACGCCCGTGTGATCGAAATTCCGACCCCGCGCTGGACGGCTTATGACGCGGTATTTTATGATCTTGATCTCCCCGACAACGTTCCCATGACAACCACGGAGCGCGCTTATACGTCGCCGATTTGGTATGCACCGAAAGGGTAACCCGACGCGGATTTTCCTAACCGTTTCGAGTGGAAGTATTACCTAGAATCTGGTGCAAAACGTCGTTTTGAATCCGCCACCATCTGGTTAACTTTACCCCATATATTTTGGGATCACGGCCCCTTCGATATACTGCGAAAGGGCCATAATTTAGTGCGTGTTTAGAACAATGCGAGCCTTTGAACAAACCAAAATGCGGCCACGCAGCCAATACCGTAGCCCATGGAAATAAGTGCAACGCTATGAGGTTGCATTGATTTGCGGGCGAGTTTTGGAACCAAGCGGAGCAGAAGATACCCCACCGACAGGACCACCGCTATGAACATGAGTTGGCCGATTTCCACACCTACGTTAAAAGAGAACAGGGCCAGCGGAATGTCCCCCTCGGGGAGGCCAATTTCAACCAGAGCTCCTGCAAATCCTAGGCCGTGCAGCAAGCCAAACACAAACGCCACTGCCCAAGGAAATCGCACTGTCAGCGTTTGATGATCCTTGGATTGTTGCACCAATTCTGCGGCGAGAAACATAATCGACAGTGCGATAACTGCTTCCACGGGAGGCGCTGGAAGCGCGATCCAGCCAAGAGTTGCTGCCGCAAGGGATATGCTGTGACCAACTGTAAAGGCCGTCACTGCGGCGATCAAAGGTCGCCAACTCCGAATGAGCAGCAATAGGGCAAAAACAAATACTAGGTGGTCAATCCCGCCAAGAATATGCTCCACCCCAAGCGCCACATAGCTTGTAAGAACACCAAGAGCGCTCGGCGCATCGGGGACCACAAAGGATGGAGCACGGGCCGTTAAGCGCATCGTTTGCGCAGTTCCGCTCTCAAGCGTATAGCGCACAAGCACATCGGTTTTAGTGTTTTCCAGCCCGTCAATCGTGATTTTATTGCTCGTTAATCCGCCCACACATTTCGTCGTCCAGCGCGAAATATACGCATAGCCATCGAACTTGGTACTGTGGGCGCGCTGATGTGCACAGTTTTCCGGTAACACCGCTTCGATGGGCATCGGTTGCCCCGATACGGCGGGTTTGCGCCATGTGACACGCCAGTTTTCGGCCCCTAAGGGCTCTAGTTCCAGATACCCGGGTTCAAGCGCATGTGCGTGAACCGAAGGAAGGGGCGCCCCAAATAAGATGAGCACGAAGCCAAGAAGAATAAGCCGGATCATTGTAGCAACATCGTGCCATAGTCGGCGATTTGCACGTCATATCGTGCACGGAGGCTTTGAATGTTTTGCGCTTTTTCGGCTTGTGTGTTTTGAAACTGCCAATCGCGAATGACACGCTCCTCGATTGCATCAAGAGGCACTGTTTCCCCGGGTTCAAAGCTCTCGACGCGCACAAAGTGCACACCGAAAGACGACACAATCGGCCCCTGCCATTGCCCCAAAAGGCTCACGTCGAGGGCTTCATAAAAACCAATGCCAAAACTGCGGTCCACATCGACGCTTGAGGTGCCTTCGAGCCTTGTTGGAAGCAGAGTTGGAACGCCTAACCCTTCGGGCGGCTGGCTATTGCGAACCGCGTCTTGTACCGCAGTAATTTGGGCGTTGGAGGCATCGGGGCCAAGATAAATCTGTTCAAGAGTAACGACGGGATCAATGGTGTAATTCACAATATTTGCATCATAGTAGGCTTTAAGTGCGTTCTCGTCAGGGGCCTCAATCTCCGAACTCGCTCCCGTAATAAAGTCCATTTTCTGCCGAAGGCGTTGTCGGATCACAGCATCGTCTTGGTCTAGGCCCAAAGACAATGCTTCTCGCACCAACACTTCTTCATTCACAAACCCTTCGACTATTGCGGCCATTTCTTCTTGGGTCGGGAACCTCAACCATGTTGCTCGGAACTGTTCCGCTATGCGGGCTAGGTCTGTTTCATCCACAATGATCAGGCTCTCATCCTGTTCGACAGGCCGTTCGTTAAGTGCTGCGAAGGTCGCGAAAACGACACTTCCGACAAGAACAAAATGTACTAGAGGTTCTCTAATGAACCTCGAAAAGATTTGTTTAATCATATTATAAACGGGTGCTTTCAGTATGAGTAGGAGCTAATTTGGCATACAATAAATTTCAAATAATATATGCACAACTTGAAAAGGTTTAGTGGCAAAGTCGGATGATTGAACGACTATGGCAGTCTATAAGTATGAATGCCTATCTCAATGCCTTTTCGCACTGCTTTTTGTCGAACCCGCATCGATTTGATGATCTCGGTTCGCTTCAGGGATTTGGCGTTGAATCCATTTCGGTTGCTGGGTGGGATACCCAAATATCCTTTGATGCAAGTTTGAATACTGAGGTGTCTTCAATCTGCCCTATGCCTGCAACTGTCGAGCGGAGATGAACTTGTTCGCGCTCCGCTTTGATTATCATAATATTGATTATCAGCAACTTTTACTAAATTGGCTGAAGCACCTGCACCGAAGACCTTAAATGCCGCTCCAGCAATTTGAATGTTGGTTTTAGTAAAATTCGAATTCTCGAACCCTCCGGCCATACCAACGGGAACTGATATCGCGGGTGAGAAATTGAGTGAAATGCTACCATTGCTGCCAGAAAAAAAATTTGTGGCTGCGCCACCTGCTCGTCCTACGCCGACATCCCAATAACCATCATTTGAACGATTACTTGATTTTCCCATTAAATCACTCGCCATCTTATTATGAAATGAATCTCTAACTTTATATTCTTTCACGCCAAATACTTTATAAATACCCATCACTTGCCATACAATTTCGAACGTTAGAAGATGGCCCCAATAGATGGTGGGCGCAAAAGAACTCAACACTGGAAACCAAAGCACCAGGGCGATATTCAAAGCAGTCTCATCCTCGAAAATTACTGCAAGCAGCATCCATAGGCCGAGAAGGGCGGCCACAACCGTAATTAGAGCGGCAACTAAAATAATAAAGGAGCCTATTAATGAAAGTTTTTCATACATCCTCATCAAAATTCGCAATAGGGGTAGTTGAAACTTGCGTAGTAAATGCCGCACCTAAATTTCCCAATCTTCTAGTTAACAAATTTGATGAAAGCGGTATAAAAAACCACCTGCCGCAACTTCTTAGTTTGATCATTACCATAAATTAGCGAACGACTATTTCGAAGCCTCACAATCAACTAAACCTCTTTAGAATAACCCAAGCGGTGTGCGTCGGCAGATTTGCGTGGCTGCAAAGTTAGGATGTCTAAGATTAGCAAATTAGAAATGGCACACTTCCCTATCTGATACTAGATTGGAAGCGGTCGATGATGGAGCAGTTAGGCGAGTTCTCAAGGCAGTGAAACTGCACGCTTGTGCGCGTTTTGGCTGCATTCTTTTGCGCACCGTACTTGCCTCCCACCTATTTTTTCTGGCGAAGGCGCATTCCTGCATCAATCAACCCGAAATATCTCTTAACCGTCTACATTACCGAGGGAATAGTATCATACCTCTGGATAGGATAGCCCATAAGTCATCAGAATTTGTAGGTCACCCCGAGCAATGGTCCGGATTGTTCATACTTGAAATCGCTTCCGTTGATCTTGTGGTCAACCGAGATTTTTCGATAGCCGAGTCTACCCGCCCAGTTTTCATCGAATTGGTAATCAAGAGTTAGAAGAACCTGCCATGTGGTGCTGTCTGAGCTAAAGCCGCCATAGTCAGCGAACGCCGTACCGCTCCACTTTTCAGACATTTGAAAATTCGCTCGGGCACCAATAACTGGGTCAGCCCAATTATCACTAACACTGGAAGAGCCGCCGGTGGCTGTTCCGGATGACAACGTTAATTTAGTTCTTGTGTCAAACAATCGGAAACCAGCCGCGACGTCGATGCTAACTGTTGGTTCTTCATATGCTCGGTAGGTCAAATACCCATTTAGAATCTGGGTTTTAAGAGATGTGCTCAACCCAGAATAGTCCGCGCCGGGTGTCGCCTGCTCGAACGTAAGATCCGTCAACATATAGTCCGCAAGCAATCCCCATGTGCCATTATGAGCATCAAAGGCTCCCATAAAGGCCATATCGAGATTCTTCAGCGCGTCGCTAAAGTCTAGGCTTCCTTCAACGTCCCCCACTGATACTGTGGTTTCAGGCGTGAAAAGATATACTGTGGCTCCGTATTGCCAGTCTGAAGCTTGTGCCATAGCCGCCGATGATGTCGCCATCAAGCCAACAAGGCCAACGAATGATTTCAAATATTTCTGCATTGATATCTCCCTAAACAGCTAAGAAAACGAACTTTTTATCAGTATCAAAAATGCGTTTGATAGTAATTCTGTATAAGTCCCAATTCAGAACCAGATATCAGCTCTAAGCGCATTTATGGGCATTCCTGATCTGCCTTGGCCCGGTCGGCGAAAACTACCCTCCGATTTTTCTTTTTGTTGCTAAGAATTTCCACTTCGTTTGCGAAGGCAAACCTTTGCGACAAATTTGCTTTCCACCCGATGCGCCCAATAACACAGTACGGCCCAGAACCGCCATTCAAGCGCATTGCAATGAACGGCGGCTGAGGTTCGTTTGGACCAAGCAAATTTTTTCAAATTACTTAAGTCAACCTTCTGGCGTGTACCAAATTGGCGACGTGTAGGCGCGTTCGACAACTGTCATCGGGACTTCGGGACCAAAGGCTGCATCCTCAAAGTATGCCGCGTCATAGGCCGTCCAACGCGGTGTAGGAATTTCAAGGACGCGGGCGTAATAGAATGCGCTAATTGATGGATCAAATTCAGGGTCTTGCCAGACCGTGATCAACTCTGATGAACCAATTGTATTGGTCCATGTCGCGTTTTCTATATCAACTGTGTCCCCAACCGATGGAAGCTTTCCATCTGCATCTGGCGCTCGCTCACCTGACCAAACAACATCGAAAATCTTTTCATGCGTGTTTCCCTCAGAATCGAGCCAGCCTTTGATGATCTGAATGCGGTCTAGGTTGCCAGAAAGAGGATCTTTGAGCGCGGCGACAAGAAAGCTCGGAGCAGTTTCACTATCGGAAGCGGCAACCAGATCGCCGCCCATGGGAACACCTTTCCCATACCCCTGCGCGGCCGGGTTTCTGCTTTGAGCGTCCTGTTCGTTAAACTCCCAGCCGCCAAAGAAACGTACGCCGATCCGTGGACCTGTTGTTCCATAAACTTCCTTGCGTTTCATGGCATCCCAGATGGCGGCGCGGGTATTTTCAGTAGCCCAAACTGCCGTCAAACCAGATGCGCCAAGCTGCCAGTCTTTGACAGTGCGCCCGTCAAAATCAAACGCGTTGCCAGTGGAGCGTTCGGGCGATGGCTCGCTTGCTGGAAACTTGCCAAAAAAGTTGTTTTCTTCTGCAGAAGAAATACCAGTATGATCATCGGTCGAGCCGACCAGACCAAACTTGAACGGATTTACCCCGAATTTGGCCTCAAGCGCCAAGCCATTTTTCAGAGCTTCGCGCGCATATTCGCGCTCAATCATTCCGGGTTCTTTTGGAACGACATTCAGGTTGCCTTTATCCCAAATCTCGAAATCGGCAAATTCGTCGGAGGGGGCTAGGCTCGGATGTTGCTCCGAAGTCCCCTTGCTTTGGGTGATCTCATATAGTGGCTCCCATCTTTGGCGCTGCATCGCCCATTCGACGTCAATGGGCTTCCCATCCGGTGTTTCCGTCGAGAACATAAGACCGTTGGACAAGTTTCCATTGTGCGGAATAGCAAGAACGCGACCACCGGTTTCCTTTTCGTAGTCGGCCATCCAATCCCAGAGTTCATTGGGAATATCCGTGTCAAAGGTCGTCAAAGGGCGCACGCGGTCCGCCATTGATTTGCCATCTCTGTAGATGACATTGCGGTGCAGGTTGTTTCCGCCGCCGTAGTTAGATGTCCATTCATATCCGATCACTGCCGAAAACGTGCCTGGGTCATCATGGCTTTCGATGATTTCGGTCATCTCGCGCCACATGTCGAATTGATTATTAGGGTCCGTGACGGCTTCGGGTAACGTTCCCAGCCCCTGAAGCGTGATCATTTCCATGACGACAGCGGTTGCCTCCTCCCCGCCAGCGTTCATACCGACACTCCATTCTTTCAGTTTGGGATCAGCGAGAAGGTTCGGGTCGCCTTCAAGAACACCCGCCATGATCCCCAGCGCATCTGAGTGATCCGCGATAACAATCCAGTCGTAGGGCCTAGACAGCTTCACGGGAAGTCCGGTGTTTGAGGTGATTTCTTCGCCCTTTGCATACCGCAAGGCTTGGTCCGGATCGACGCGGGTTCCAGCAGCAATGGCGTCTGGCGACCAAGACGTGTGCAGATGCTGTTCCCCCCACAATGGCACGCTTGGGTAAGACTGTCCGGCATAGGGCGAATAGCTTGGCTGATTAAAAAAGCGTTCAACTCTGGCGGGATCAATTGTGCCGCCATCTGTGGTTACCTGCGCAAGAACAGAACTCGGTAGGAACACGGCTATTGATGTAAAAGCTTTTAAGAAATGCATGAGAACTCCTCGGTCTGACGAAAATGTCTAAGAAATGTTGAGGCAAATATGTTTCAAGCATAGTGTGCGAGCGAACTAAATCAAGCTTTTCGGTTCTTGATGGCTTAACCCGCAAGTACTTGGTGCTGGCGGCCGACACGATACTGTCTGGCTAACTGGTAGCGCGTGATTGCTGAACGAGCCATGCCGAAGATAATCGTTTCCGACAACGTCCTATGTGCGGGACGAATGTTTGAATGAAACACTCTGTGGCACATTGGGCGACGCTCGCAGAACGCTCTCTGGGCATCTTTTTCTGTATGTCTCGAACCGATTTCAACTTTGTGAGAGTGTGTGCCTCCGAAAAGTCTTGCGACTACGATACTGGCCAATTCCGCATTTTCCTCAGTAATGAGGTTTGAATAGCGTAACTCAAAAGGTCGGAGTGGTTTCCATTTTGACGATTAACTGAATCGCTCAACACAACCTTTGTTTGTTGGGTATCAGTCCTTTTTCTCCAATCCGTCAGCAACATCGACTACACGGCTTGCATAGTGAAAATGACTAAGCGGAAGAAGTGCTTCAGGCAGTCCGTGAAGTCGCTTTCTCAGGAGATGTTGAGAGACTATTCGCCAATCCATCTTGTTGGTGTTGTAAACAACCTCGCCGCAATGCCGGCAAAAGACCTTCTTCATCGCCAGCTCCGGGTGCTGGAACGTCGTTAGCGCCTCCGAGCCCGCAGTGACTTCAACTTGTTCCGGGTTCCATGCGGTTACGGAATGATATGGCGTATCAAGCAGCACGCGGCACGCGTTGCAATGGCAGTGGCCGCGAACGCGGGGTGAGCCCGTTAGATGCATTTCTACAGCGCCACAATCGCAGCTAACAGAGTAAGTTTCATCCATGATTTAACTCCTATCGAAAAACTGACATGAAGAACTTAGGTCGGCAGAATATCACTTAATGTTTGTCCGTCAATTTCCGGCCTCTTAGAGAACCGCCTCACTCTTGAAACCCAAACCACATATACCTCCTGACAATTCCATTTTCACCGCTATAGTATTTTCAGATACGCCACGTCCAAAGCGATGACCGCAAAATTCACGGCTGTGATTTGAGCAGCCTCAGGAGGCGAATATGAAACGTATTGTTACCCCTCTCTTACTTGCGATGAGCACGGCCACTTGTCCGCTGGCCGCTGGTGCGGACGACCTTGGCGGGACGGCTTGGCGGCTGGTTGAAATTCAGTCGATGGATGACAGCGTTCTCGCGCCTGATGACACAAGCAAATACACGCTCGAATTTATGCCCGATGGCACGACCGCGATTCAGGCCGATTGCAATCGTGGAGCGGGCACTTGGACCTCGGCGGCGGCGAATGAGTTGAGCTTTGGGCCCATCGCATCGACGCGGGCGCTCTGCCCTGAGGGGTCGATATCTGACAAATACCTCGCGCAGTTTGAATGGGTTCGCAGCTATACCCTAGAGGACGGCGGGCTGTTTCTTGCCACCATGGCAGACGGCGCGATTATCGAATTCACGCCCGTTGCCAGCATGGACAAAGTGGCCACCGTCTTGGGCGAAGACCTAACAACGACAGACGCGGACGAGTTGCAATTTGCGATACTGGGCCGCCTGTTCGATCAATACGCCCAAGATCAGGGCATCGAGGCCGAACCAGACGAGATCGACGCCTTTCTTGAGAAGATGCGCAGCGGCACGGATGGCGCGTCAAGCGACCGCGATGAACTCACCTCCGAAGAAGCCGCCGAAGTTGAGGCCATGGAAAACGACATGGCCACAAGCATGATCCGTCAGTGGAAAATCAACAAATCCCTGCACGATCAATACGGCGGGCGTATCATCTATCAACAACTGGGGCCGGAACCGCTCGACGCTTACCTTGCGTTTCTAAAGGAGCGCCAAAGCGCGGGCGACTTTGTGATCCATGATCAAACCCTTGCGGATGCTTTCTGGAACACCTTTACCGACGAGTCCAAGCACGATTTCATCGAACCCGGTAGCGACGAAGAAGCCAACGCCTTTAGCACTCCGATATGGGAGCAGGGCCAGTAATCCGACCCCCTAACGGATATCCACGTCGAGGTTGTACCCAACCGTTTTGTCCGTGTCCCGATCATTGCCCATAAGGTAAAGCCGGATCACATATGCACCGCTTTCGGTTAGGCGCATCTCGACGGTATTGCCTTCATTAGAGCTGTTGTACATCGCAACGCCCGTGCTTCCGGGGGGCAGGATGTTGAAGAAAACCGAGCCGTCGCCATTGCTGTCGGTGACCTCAAGATTAACCGACATCATCTGGCCCTTGCTCGCCGTCAGTTTGTAGTCGAAATACTCTTGCCCTCGGATCGCACCGCCAAGAGTGGTGCCCGTTGTGCCTTTTTCAAACATCACCTCTGCGGCCGCATCGGATGCGGGCGGTTCACTCTCGGTGTTGTTTGCTTGCTGCGCAGGGCTTCCGTCGCCACTCACGAAATCGGGCCATGACTGATCTTGGGTTATGAAATCCACCATCGTATCGCCACTCGCGTTGAACGAACATTGGAAGGTCTCGCTGCTGTTCTCAAGGTTGATCGTTCCATTGACGGCATGGGTTTTATCCGTCCGCTGTCCTTCGTAGCTAGAGTCTGTTACGGACTCAAAGTCCTGATAAAACTGCTGGCTGGCGTTCTCGCAGTACTGGCGCATATAGTCCTCCGACTGTGCAGAAGCCGAATGCGCCGCCGCGATTCCAAGCGCCGTTCCAAGGAAAATGGTGTACTTCATGTCAAATCCCCCGATTTTCTAACAAAATGAAATTTACGTGCAAACATGCCGCTAGGCCGGACCACAGCCCAGCCTAACACATCAATCAATAATAACTTATCTGATTAAGCGGATTTGCGAATAGCGCGGTAAATCAGAATGAGCACGATCGCGCCAAGCACGGACGCGATAAACGCTCCAAGGAACCCGCTACCGAACGATACGCCCAGCATCGGAAGGACCCAACCGGCAAGGAACGAGCCGCCGATACCAATAAGGATATCTCCAAGCAAACTCGAAGGCCCGCCGCTCACGATCAGGCTTGCGACCCAACCAATCAGCGCACCAATTACGATCGTGATCAAGAGGCCAAGAATGCCGCCAGTAGCGGATCCAACCGCCTCGGAACCTTCGGTCTGGGCCAACACAGGTGTAGCCAAAGTGAGCATGATGAGGGATGAATTCAAAATACGTTTCATGTCTGTCTTTCCTTAAACTGAGTAAAGATGTAACGACGAAAGTGATATTTTAGTAATTCTAACACCTGAAATGATGACCCCTCTCTGTTGATATTACAACAAAAATTTTGAATGAGGCGTCACGGCTGTTGCCTTCTTGCGCCGCTCTCGTTCTGGCCAAAATCGCGTTCCGCCTGTCGGTCGCTAGCCCGCATATCTCCCACGGCCACCCAAAACAAATCCAAAGCTTGCCAAATGAGCGCTAAAGTGTTCGCATACGGCATACATCTTGTCGAAATTTTCGGGTGGGTTACCGCCGCTAAAACGATGGAAGTAAACGCTTATGGCAACGTCGGGATCGCGCACTGTCATCTTCGCCGCATTGGCGGCAAACGCATTGGTCGCGGCGACAAAGTTCGCGGCTGCCAGCTTTACCGGAAGTTCCGCGATGCTCAGCGAAGCGGTTCACTCGCTGGTTGATACTGGCAATCAGGGCCTTCTGCTCCTTGGTATCAAGCGCGCCAAGCGGCCCGCGGATCCGTCGCATCCCTTCGGATATGGCATGGAGCTTTACTTTTGGTCCTTCGTCGTTGCGATCCTGATCTTCGGGATCGGCGCGGGGATTTCCTTCTATGAAGGCATCCACAAAATCCAAGACCCCCACCCCGTCACCAGCCCCCATATCAACTATATCGTTCTTGGATTGGCGTTGATCTTTGAGGGTGTCGTCTGGGTTATTGCCTTCAAGGAACTACGCGCCACCAAAGGCGATCACGGATATTTCGAAGCCGTCCGCCGAAGCAAAGACCCCACCGTTTTCACCGTCCTGTTCGAGGATACCGCAGCGATGCTCGGGCTGATCGTTGCGTTCTTTGGGATTTTTCTGGGCCAGATGCTGGATATGCCAGTTCTCGACGGCGTTGCCTCACTGATTATCGGCGGCATTCTTGCGGTGACCGCCAGCTATCTCGCCTATGAATGCAAGAGCCTGCTAACCGGCGAAAGCGCCAGCCGCAAGGTCGTTGCGGGCATTGAACAGATCATCAAGAAGGAATCCGGCATCCGTGGCGTCAACGAACTGCTGACAATGCACTTTGGCCCGCAAGAGATCCTGCTGAACGTCAGCATTGATTTCTCGGACAAGCTCTCCTCCGGCGAGGTTCAGGACCGCGTCTCATCCCTAGAACACAACATCAAAACTGCCTATCCCTCCATCACGCGCGTCTTTATCGAAGCACAGCGCACAAACGACAGCGCAGGCGAGCAATAAAAAACAAGAGCGAGTATGACCCCGCTTCTGCTGGAATTATTGTACGAACCATACGCGCAAACTTATGAGACGACGCTGTGTATCCCGACTTCGCTCAATAAAGGCTTCTTGTTTTTAACGTGACGGAACATGGCCTTCCTAGTGTGCTTGCCTTTTGTAGGAATAACTCGCGCGGGCTTAGGGCTGTAAGATAAAGATTTTATCTCAGGAAGGAGAGTTTCAATTTCTTTTCGAGCCTCGGGCGAAAGCGCTCTTAATGCTTCGGGTCCGGTAAACAGGCTTTCAGTCGGAGCTCCGTTGGAGAAGATAATCTCGTGATCATCGAGCAGGACATGGAAATACTCTATTTCTTCGCACTCTTGCACGACATCAATCCCATTTAACTCGACGAGCTTGTTTGCCGGTATGAGAATTTCGTCGCTATCGAACATCCGCTTCACGATCTGTGAACGTACGAGTACCCTATGTTGTGGTGAAACCAGAAGATCTTGTAACGGGAGTCCAGAACCCATAGCACCGCTCTTGATCTTTATAGGAAGGAGCTTCGGATTAAGCTTCAGGTCGATGACATCCAGCTTCCTGCTACCGATCCAACGGATCTTCTTGTATTCACGGTCTAGCGTCAGGACCTCTTGGCCCACCAACAATTCCTGAACCGGCACATCACCCTCAGCGGTCGAAATCAGCGTTCCGTACGCGAAGCAGGGAACAAGATCATCGTAGTCAACTGCTCCTTCGCGATTAAAAGTACCAAATGTATAGGTTACTGAAGGGTCGAGCGGGAAATCAGATACGATCAACGATCCATAATTCGTGGCGCTGTTAGTGGCTAGGAAGTAGATGTTTCCACTGGATCCGTCCGAACCCGTGACTGTATAGGTATATCGTGAATCAACGGTGTCGCCTACATTTATGCCCGCCACAGAAGAAACGGTTACGTCCTGATCAGGGACATCTCTGGAACCAGTATCGGTATAATCCCCAAGCTCGTCATCGCGCCTGCGGTTTGAATCATCAACTGTAATTTGCCCCGCTACCGTTATGGTGAAATCACCGCTATGTGGGTAGGTGTTGTCACCTGTCGCAACATTGTAGACATACAGTTTTTCCAACGCCATTTTTGATACTCACACAGATGTTTCCGAACTAAACTTATGAACCATTATACTGTAGAATGTGTTTCTTCTATTATTTAAGTGTGGCGTTTCTAGGAAAATGCGCCCCACCTTTCTATCTTTCTTGGGATTTCTGCAGAAAGCGCCATCTAGTGCCCGCGATAACTCGAAGCAGAGGGTTTTAGCGCAATCAAATGAGTTCGCTCAAAAAATGGGGCCCAAACGGCCCCACGCTCGTTATTGCTGTCCGGTCCAAACTGTTGACCAGTCATTCGCCATGTCAACCAAGACCCATCCACGCTCAGCGGCCTCATCAAGCCCCTTCACAAGCTTGCCGATGCTGCTGTCGCGGTCATACGCAAACTCGCGCTCGCCGTCGGTGTGGTGAACTATCATACCAAAGCGCGGTCCGTCGCCGGCTGTCACCCACTCAAGCATCTGGAAATCCCCGTCGGAATTACCAGCCGCAAAAATCGGACGCTGGCCAATGAAACGCTCAATGCCAACGGGCTTGCCTTCTTTGTCATCCACAAAGCTAACCCCGCCGTCCTTGATTACCGACGGAACGCCATCCTTAACTTCGTAACGCGTGGTGCCCTCGGTGCCGACGACCTGCGCAGGGGGGATGCCGTATGCCTCTTGTGAAATCGTGCGGATGAAATCAATGCCGCCGCCCGAAACGATATAGGTCGTGAACCCCTCCTCGCGGAGATACTCAAGCAGCTCGACCATCGGCGCATATGTCATTTGCGCATATGTCAGGCCCGATGTGGGATGCTGGGCGGTGGTTAGCCATTCGTATGAATCTGCTTTGAAATCCTCGACCGTGATATTTGAGTGCGTAACGTTCAGAATATCAATCAGGCCGTCCATGCCCCCCGCCATGACACCTTCCATGTCACCCGCTGCTGCGGCTTTGCGCGCATCGGACGTCAGGATTGACGGGTCTTCCTTGGCACGCTCGGCAAGGCGTTCAAGCGCATAAATACCTTGGAAATAGAGGGGCTGCTCACTCCACAGGGTTCCGTCATTATCGAACACTGCAATGCGGTCGTCTTCGGGAACAAAACTCTCTCCGCCCTCCTCGGTGACGCTATCGACAAATTCGATGATCGCAGATTTAGAATCCGAGTCATTCCAAGAAGGCAGCGGATCAGCCAAAAGAGGGACAGTAGAAAACAGTACACAAGCAGCAGTAGAGGCAAGCAAACGCATGGGAAGCTCCATAGCTAGAATCTATTAGAAATTGATATTTTTAATGCGAGCATCCTACGGTCGTGCCCCGCGTGGCGTCAATGTAAGAAGCCAAAGCCCCGCCTACACTTACGCAGCTTCGCCCCCGATTAAGCCAAACCAGGCAGCACCGCCTTTATCCCTTCAACGATCATCTCAACCGCAATCGCCAAGAGGATCATCCCCATAAGCCGCGTCATCACCACCCGCATCGTATCGCTCAGCGCCTTGCCAAAGAACGCCGCAAAATAGAGCACCACAAACAGCATCAACAGGATCACGCCCACGATCCCCGCAAGCGCCAGCAATCCTTCGCGCCCCTGCGTATTCCCCGCATAGATAATAAGCGTCGCAATCGTTCCGGGGCCTACAATGATCGGAAAGGTAATCGGGTAAAACGCCAGACTCGTAAGGTCCTCTTGTTGCTGCTTTTCCTCACCCGTCCCGTGATGCGAGGCAATGTTCCCCCCGTTCAGCATCGTCCAAGCGATATGCGCCAGCACCGCACCCCCCGCAATTCGGAACTGATCAACCGTAATCCCGAAAAAGCTGATGATCTGCTGGCCCAGAACCAAAATCACGCCACACATCACCGCCGCAATAATCACGATCTTGACCGCGAGCGTGCGCTGCTGCGCCACCGTAAAACTCGCCGTAAGCGCCAAGAATATCGGCAAGTTCACAAACGGATTCATAATCGCAAATAGCGCGCCGAATGCCTTGGTAAGCTCGTTATAATCCACGTCCCGCCCTCTTGTTTTGCCGCCCGACCAATAAGGGCACCCCCAGAGGTAAAGGTACTATGGGCCTACAACACAAGGAAAATCTCGAAAAACACCGCGCTTGCTTTTCTGACCACCGCGCCATTGACTGAAAACAGGTTCCGTCCGCTACACGGACGACCAAGCATTTAAGAGGTTCTTATGCAGTTTGATCTAACCCACGCTATCATCTCAGCAGTCCTTATATTCTTGACCATCTTTGTGATGCGCAAAACTGGCCTCGCTGATCCGTCCAAGGAAAAAACATTCGAATGGAAAATTTTCCTTGGGGTTTTCGTGGTGATGTTCGTTCTTAATGTTATCTGGCCGTACTAAACACCACAAATCACGCTTCAGCTGGCGCCCGCCCGCGTATTTACTGATCAACAAACCTTCCCCAATCGGCGAAATTCGATACGCAGAGATATCTCCCCGCGCTCGTTTAGGTCTGTCAATGTTGAGAACGTCTCTTCGAGGAGCGTGCTAGGTGTGCCCGATCGCAAATCCCACGGCGAACACGGTTATCGCAACGGCAAACCAGATCACCAGATACTTGGTCGACGGCTCTTCGGGATTGAGGGCATCCCAAACGCTGCGCGCCGCATTAGCGGCCCGACTGTCTGGTGCGGATGATTTTTCTTTGCTCATAACAAATACTTAGTAGACTCCCTCGCAGATTTGTAGGGAAACGCGAACTTACGTAACGTCATCGGCCAGTATGTCAAGCGATCTTGGGCCGCTGATTTTCTAGCCGCCCCAATCGTGACGCGAAAAGATAAGTTTTGATCGACAGCGTTGTATAAAAATTGTACAACACAATAAGATAAAAACTGACCAGCACAATAAGAGTAGGATTGCACGCGTATGGCAACGGCTCCCGAGAAGCTCGCGGACGCTCTTCAGGCGTTGAATACCCTTCAGGAACAGGGCCAAGTCGCCCTGCGCTCGTCGGATTTGTCGCGTACGCATCGTGAGCGGCTGATGAAATCCGGCTTTCTCAAGGAAATTATGAAGGGCTGGTATATCTCCTCGCGCCCTAATGAAAGCATCGGAGAGAGCACCGCGTGGTATGCTTCGTTCTGGGGGTTCTGCGCGCAGTATCTGGCCGAGCGGTTCGGCGAAAACTGGTCTCTGGCGCCAGAACAGTCTCTATTGTTGCACGCGGGCGACACAACCGTGCCGCGCCAACTCATGGTGCGCGCGCCCAAGGCCGGCAATAAAAACACCAACTTCCCGCACAACACCTCCCTCTTCGAGAGCCGCACAAACGTCGCCAACGGCGATGCCCTCGCGATCAAGGACGGGCTGCGCCTCTTCGCGCTTGAGGATGCGTTGATAAACGTCCCCGAATCCTTCTTTGAAAACCACCCGACAGAGGCCCGCACCGCGCTCGCGATCATCCCTGATGCCTCGCTGCTCTTGGCAAAGCTGCTTGATGGCGGCCACACCCGCGCCGCGGGGCGTCTTGCGGGGGCCTTCCGCAGCATCGGAAGCACGAAAATCGCCGACGATATCCTTTCCGCGATGAAGGCCGCCGATCATGATGTCCGCGAACTCAATCCCTTCGCCCAGTCCATCCCCGTCGCCAACGCGGGCCGCGTGACCTCACCGCATGTGCATCGGATTCGTCTGAAATGGGCCAAGATGCGTGCGCAGATCACAGCCAATATGCCCGAGATGCGGCTCGAACCCGCCTCAACTGATGCTTACCTCAAGGCAATGGACGATATCTATGTCACCGATGCCTATCACTCGCTTTCAATTGAGGGCTATCAGGTTTCCTCTGATCTCATAGAGAAAGTGCGCGGCGGCAACTGGAACCCCGAAGACACCCCAGAGGACCGCGCCCTCCGCGACGCTCTGGCCGCGCGCGGCTACTGGGAGGCATTCCAGCGCGTCAAAGAGAGCGTGCGCGCCGTTCTAGAAGGCCAAGACGCCGCAGAAGTCGTAGAGGCCGATCTGGGCGACTGGTACCGCGCTTTGTTCGCGCCCTCGGTCACGGCGGGTATCCTCAAGGCATCGCATCTCGCGGGCTATCGCAACGCGCCCGTCTACATTCGCCAATCACAGCACGTCCCAATGAGTGTCGAGGCCGTTCGCGACTGTATGCCTGTGTTCTTTGAGCTGCTTCGCGCCGAAACAGAGCCTTATGTGCGCATTGTTCTGGGGCATTTCATCTTTGTGTTCATCCATCCGTTTGTCGACGGAAATGGACGCACCGCGCGTTTTCTGATGAACGTGATGATGGCCGCCGCTGGCCTGCCGTGGACGGTTATCCATGTCGAGGATCGCGATGCCTATATGGCCAGCCTCGAAGCCGCCAGCGTCTCCGAAGATATCCTGCCCTTTGCAAAATTCATCGCCGCCGCGATGGAATAAGCGCCGAATTTCGCCTGCTCGGGATATAGGGCTTGGCGCGCCGCACCGACAAAGTTATCACATCCTTCAACCCACCTGAAGGAGCCGCCATGACCGCTATCGCCGACCGTATCGCCCGCAACATCGCAACCGACATCGGCGCGCGCCCAGAACAGGTCACGGCGACGGTCGCCCTCTTGGATGGCGGCGACACGGTCCCTTTTGTTGCGCGATACCGCAAGGAGGTCACAGGCGGCTTGGACGATGCACAACTGCGCCGCCTCTCGGAACGTCTGAGCTATCTACGTGATCTGGAAAAGCGCCGCGCCAGCATCCTCAGCGAAATCAGCAGCCAAGGCAAACTGACCGACGATCTGGCCCGCTCCATCGGCGCCGCAGACACCAAAGCCGTGCTTGAGGACCTCTACCTCCCCTTCAAGCGCAAACGCCGCACCAAAGCGATGATCGCCCGCGAAAACGGCCTAGAGCCCCTGCTGCGCGGCATCCTGAACGACCGCAACGCCGATCCAACCGCCCTCGCCCACGGCTACCTCTCCGAGGCCGTCCCAACCGAAAAAGACGCCCTGAACGGCGCCCGCGATATCCTTGCCGAAGAGCTCGGCGAGAACGCAGCCCTCCTCGGACGTTTGCGCGAATTCATGCACAAAGAGGCCCTCGTCACCTCCCGCGTCTCCAAGGGCAAAGAAGAAGCAGGCGCCAAGTTCTCGGACTATTTCGACCACACCGAAAAATGGGCCACCATCCCCTCGCATCGCGCCCTCGCCATCCTGCGCGCTGTCAAAGAAGAAATCGTTATCCTCGACATTGCCCCCGAGCCCGAAACAGGCGTTGAACGCGTGGTCGGAATGATCGCCCAAGAGATCGGCATTCCGGGGCAGACTCCGGGCGATATGTGGCTCAAAGACGCCGCAAATTGGACGTGGCGCCTAAAACTGAGCATGACGATGTTCGTTGATCTTCTTACCGATATGCGCCGCCGCGCCCATGTTACGGCAATCGAGGTCTTCGCCCGCAACCTGCGCGATCTACTGCTCGCTGCCCCCGCGGGTGCGCGCACGACACTCGGCCTTGATCCGGGCATTCGGACGGGCTGTAAAATCGCGGTGGTGGATAAAACGGGCAAGCTCCTCGACACGGCCACAATCTATCCCTTCCAGCCCCGCAACGATCTTCGCGGCTCTGAGGAAACTCTCCTCCACATGATCCGCAAACACGGCGTCGCCCTGATCGCCATCGGCAACGGCACCGCCAGCCGCGAGTCCGAGCGCCTTGTGGCGGATGTTCTCAAGAACCTGCCGACGGGAGTCGCACGCCCCAGCCCCGTAATCGTTTCCGAAGCGGGCGCGTCGGTCTATTCCGCCTCTGAACTGGCCTCGCAAGAGTTCCCCGATATCGACGTTTCTCTGCGCGGAGCAGTCTCTATTGCACGGCGACTGCAAGATCCACTCGCCGAATTGGTCAAGATCGAACCACAGGCCATCGGCGTCGGACAATACCAACACGACGTCGATCAGCGCCACCTCGCCCAGTCCCTCGCCGCCGTGGTCGAGGACGCCGTGAACGCGGTCGGCGTGGACCTGAACATGGCCTCCGCGCCGCTCCTGTCGCATATCGCGGGCCTCGGCCCCTCGCTTGCGCAAAACATCGTCGCGCACCGCGATGAAAACGGCGCTTTCCCCTCTCGCAAAGCCCTCCTCAAGGTCGCGGGCCTCGGCCCCAAAGCCTATGAGCAATGCGCGGGTTTCTTGCGTATTTCAGGCGGAACAGAGCCACTTGACGCCTCCTCCGTCCACCCAGAGGCCTACGGCGTCGCCCGCAAAATCGTACAGGCCTGCGGCAAGGACGTGCGCGCGATCATGGGCGATAGCAAAGCCCTCGCGGGCCTCAACGCCGAACAATTCGTCAACGATAACTTCGGCCTGCCTACCGTTCGCGATATCCTGTCCGAACTCGAAAAGCCGGGCCGCGATCCCCGCCCCGCTTTCAAAACGGCCACCTTCGCCGAAGGCATCGAAAACATCACAGACTTGAAATCGGGCATGTCCCTTGAGGGAACAGTCACAAACGTTGCCGCTTTTGGCGCATTTGTGGATATCGGCGTGCATCAGGACGGCCTTGTCCACGTAAGCCAACTCGCCGACCGCTTTGTAAAAGACCCGCACGAGGTCGTCAAAACCGGCGATGTCGTGCGCGTTCGCGTGACCGAAGTAGACGTTGCGCGCAAACGCATCGGCCTGACCATGCGCAAAGATAACAACACAGATTCCGCCCCGCGTGGCCGCTCAAACGCGAAACCAAATCCGAAAAACAGAGCCAAACCAGCCTCAAAACCCAAGGATGAAGGGCAAGGCGCCCTCGCCTCTGCTTTGGCCGCGGCACTCAAACGCTAGGTTTATCAATCGGCACGTTTAAAGTAGTCGGGTCGCTCGATTTCGGGGTACGTGAAAAAGTGATCACGCGCGCGCCACAAAAAAAGGGGCCGTCCAATGGACCGCCCCTTTCTCGTTCGTTGCTGGCGATTACAACCCGTCGTCTTCGAACATAATCACCAGTTCAGGTGCGAAACCGTCCGAGTCAAATGAGTGCGCGGCGCGGCTGCCTGAACCTGTAATCCGGAAGCCAAGTTCACCATCCAACACACCATCGGTGCCGATTGCGGCCTCGATCAGGTCCGCGATGTCGGGCGAGCGATAGATACCATCGTTGCTCCACTCTTCCACATCGTTCCAGTCGAACTCCTCTGCCAGATAATCCCTGTCGTCGGGCGTAGAACCGCCTGAATACGTCGCTGCGGACTCTGTATCCTCTATCTCTATCGTAAACGAGGCATTGCCGGAGCTGGTTTCGTATGCGTTGAACTGAAGGTATGCTTCCGAGATCACGCTATCCTCTGGAATGTCGATTCCTGTGAAACGCAAGCCGACGGATTGGGATTGAGCACCATTCAGACCGAATTCCAGATCGGAACTGCCTGCGCCGCCGAACTCTTCCCAGTCGTCGCTGGAGGACGTGATCGCATAGACGCTTTCGCTGCCAGGCTCTCCGGGGTCGCTCGGGGGTTCCGATATGAACGCAGAGTTACTTGCATTCGAACTCGGGAAGCCGCCCGTCCCTTTATAGAGATCAAACGAGTCGATGTGGTATCCGCCCGACCGCCCCGCGAGGGCAATCGTGTGGAAACCCGCTGACAATTCAAAGGACGCTTTGAAGTTGCCCTCTTCCTCGGAAACACTATCGATCGTGCCTGTGTTGCCCCAACCACCAGTGCCAACGCCATAGACTTTGACAAAGCCACCAGAGGACACAGAGTTTGTGGAGTTTACCTGTAGCGCCTCGGCATCGTCGTCGATCTTGAGCCAAATATCATTGGCCTGATCGCTGTCGGTGCCTTGATCCCGAGAACCACGGGCGCGGAAGGAATAGACGCCCTCTTCTCCTTCTGGAATGTAAATCTCGTATTCCAGAATACCCTGCGGCGCGTTGGTGCCGGAAACGGCGCCTTCTTTCCAGATATAGTATCCGTCGCCTTGTGCGCCAGCTTGGTTACCGTTGCCGTCCGGTTCGGTGCTATAGGTCCAGTCACCCGGAGGTGTGGTGCCACCAGTTCCGTTGGCATCCTCGACCTGAATCTTGAAACGGGCATTGCTGCCAGAGCCGATGATCTCGAAGTAGCCCTCGAACGGTTGTTCAGGATCGCCGACAACTGGCCCACCTTGGTTGCTCAGGTAGATCGGCGCGGTGACGTCACTAATCGCAAGGTCGCCGTTAGATGGGTCGATCACACTGGCCACAAATCCGATTTGCGCAACATCGTCACCGGCAAACGTGCCGTCACCTTTGTTGTTCGCAACGGCATCGTCGTAATCAAACATCCCTGTTGCATCGAAGGTTCCATCAGCGCCAATCACAACATCGACATTCTGGGTGTCAAAGTTGTTGTTCGCCTTGAAGTCATAGCGATCCAACCGATCCTCAACCAGTTGTGCAATCCCGTTCGAAGTTTCGACAACCGGATTGAACCCTTTGGTCATCGTGATGCGAACGGTATCACCCGGATCGCCCGTTACAATGATTTCGGGCTGGGTGCCGCCATAGGTTCCGACGCCTCCCTGTGCAACGCCATTGACCGTAAGAGTCGGTGCCGTTGCGGGTGTCAAACTTTGGCTGGCAAGCGCTTGGGAGCCAGAGGCGCTGCCGTCACTGGCAAGCTGACCCGTGGCCGTGGTGCCATCATCGAACAGAACCGTAAAGCGTGAGCCGATCAATTCATGACCAGAGATACCGCCCACATCCCAGCTATCAATCGCCGTTCCATCAACGGATGCTTTGGTAAGACCCGCAATCGAGTTCGGGTCCATATCGCCCGAGAAGCCGACCGTTTCGCCGTTGTCAAAATCGTTGAACTTGACGATTGCGCCTTTGTAGCCGCCATTTGATGCGCCACCCGTGCCCGTTGTGTTCGGCAGTGGGTCTGTCCCCGGAATAAAGTAGCCACCCGTTCCGCCAGAAATATACGCGCCTGTTCCACCTGCGGAGTTCACCGCCCACGCCTTGGCCACGTTATCGCCGCCCGCGCCGTCCGGATCAAACACGCTGTCTTGATAAAGCGCATCAGAGACATCAATGAACACCGCCGAGATTTTCTTGTCTCCGGTATTTGTCACAACGAAGGAATTCGCGCCATAGTTGGAGCCTTCGATATTGTCGTTGCCCTTGAGGACTTCGAGGACAGCAGACCCCTGCTCACCACCACTATATATGGCGCTGGTGATCAGATCGGATTCACCGGCAAAGACCTCCAAGGCTGTGCCGCCGTCGTTGCCAACAGGATCGCCCTCAACTGGGCCACCCTCATTCTTCAGGTAAATCGGCGTAGTCACCGGACTTACGGAAATGTTTCCTTGGTTCGGGTCAATAACGCTTGCGACAAATCCGATATCGGCCACATCGTCACCGTCAAAGGTGCCATCACCTTTGTTGTTTTTCAACGAGTCGTCATAGTCAAACATCCCCGTTGCATCGAACGTCCCATCCGCACCGATGGTCACATCAATGGTCTGGTTGTCAAAGGTGTTGGAGGCCTTGAAATCGTACCGCTCAAGACGCGCGTCCACCAGATCGGCGATGCCGTTTGCATCATTGGTAACTGGGTTGAAGCCCTTGGTCATAGTGATACGCACGATTGATCCGGGGTCGCCCGTTACAATGATGCTTGGCTGATCGACTCCATATGTTCCAACTTCGCCAGCGCCAAAGCCGTTGACGACAAGCGTTGGTGCGTCGGATGTAAATCCGCTCTCGGTGGCCAGACCCTTGCTGCCGGAGGCGCTGCCGTCACTGGCAAGCTGTCCGGTTGCGGTGGTGCCATCGTCAAACAGGATCGTAAACGTCGAGCCGATGATCTCATGGCCGGAAATGCCGCCCACGTCCCAGCCGTCAATCGCCGTGCCGTCAACCGAAGCCTTGGTTAGGCCCGCAATGGAGTTCGGATCCATGTCACCCGAGAAACCGACCGTTTCGCCGTTATCGAAATCAGTGAACTTGACGATTGCGCCTTTATATCCGCCGTTTGACGGGCCGCCAGTGCCGGTTGTGTTCGGAAGCGGATCATCACCGGGCAGGAAGTAACCGCCCTCTCCGCCAGAGATGCTCGCGCCGGTTTCTGGACCGCCAGAGTTGATACCCCATGGCTTGGTGGCATCATCGCCGCCCGCACCATCCGGATCAAACACGCTGTCCTGATAAAGCGCCGTTGTCACATCGATAAACACCGCCGCGATTTTCTTGTCCCCCGTATTGGTCAGTTGGAAAGAATTCGCACCATAGTTCGAGCTTTCGATGTTGTTATTACCCGTCATCACTTCGAGCACCGCCGAGCCGACTTCTGTCGCGCCATAGCTGTTCCCCGTAAAGATGTCGTCCTCTTCGGCAAATACATTCAGGGCATTGGTCGGATCAACCGAACCGCCATCCACTGCGGTGACCTTGAAGCTATCAAGTTGAGCGTCAAATTGACCCGCCCCTGCATGCACATGGGTAAAGCCCGTGCCAACACCCACAGTTTCATCCGCAAGTGCCGCAGCCAAGGCGCCACTGATCTCGGCAGAGCCGAAACTGATGCCCGTGGCGCCCGCGATGCCGTTGCCATTCTCATCAAGGAATGTCGCGACCGCCGAAATCGTCGCCGATGTCGGGCTGGTTGAATTCACATTGAGCGTGATATCCACCGCTGAGAAATCCGCCGTTGTCAGGCCATTTGGCAGAGGTTGATTGCCGCCCGACACTTTGGCTTCAACATCATTGGTGCGGGTTGAGAACTCAACCGCGTTGCCAAAGACGAACTTCGCGAAATCCGTGCTGTCTATGCCCACATGCACACCGATCTGCGAATAACTAACCGCAGGATCAGTCATGAATGGGTTGAGCACACGCGCTTCAACGGTAAAGTCGGCATTCTTGACACCCAGTTGGAAGTCGTCCTCGGGGGTATTGACCGTACCAGTATCACCCGTCGTTGATGTGGTGGTCAGCAAACCATTCGCAACGCTAGTGCTGCCAGTGTCCTCGTCGAAATCCTTGAGGTCGGAACTATCCTTGACCCCTGCCTGCAACAGACCCGTAAACCCGTTCTGATACGGGGTGCCGTTCACATCAAACGTCAGGTCGATGCTCTCGCCATCCGCAATCAGGGTGCCGTTGTCTGCATCATAGGCAAAGCTGTCGTCGACATTGAGAATTTCATCGCCGTCCACATCCGGATCCGTCGCGTTCAGCGCGCCATCCTCATCAAGGTCCTGCGTTGGTGCGACGCGGCCATAGGTATTATCCGCCTCGTCCACATTCAAAACGATGGTGGTCTGCACCGGCGGGGCAATCCCGTCAGAGGCCGAAATCACCACGTCAAATGCGCCGACTTCGCTCGGGATACCGCTTAGAACACCGTCAACAATCCCCGTAATACCCGCAGGCGCACCACTGACGATTTCATATGTCAGCGTATCGGCAGCATCCTGATCGGTGAACAGACCCGTAATATCCAGCCCCGCAGGAGAGCCGACAATCAGCGCCTGTGGCGCAGGATCGGCCACTGCAACAGGTGCGTCATTTGCATCTGTCACGGTGATCTGGAGATCGCTTGTTGTTGTCGAGGTACCATCCGACGCCGCGACAGAAACGTCATAGACATTGTCTCCGCCCGCATCTGTTGGCACCTCAAAGTCCGGCGCCGCAATAAACGATACCACACCCGTATTTGGATCAACCGTAAACAAGTCCTCATCCGCACCTGTTCCCGCAAGCGCATAGGTGACGATGTTTCCGTCTGGGTCTGTCGCCTCTACTGTTGCTGCATTTGTGCTGTTTTCAGCGATTTCAAAAGCAGTCGCCGAGGTGACAATCGGTGCCTCTTCGAGGTTTTCCACCGTAACGGTCATCTCTTGTTCAGAAGACACATCCCCATCGGACGCCGAAACGGTTACTTCGTAAACGTTGTCGGCATCGGCGTCTTGTGGCGCTTCGAAATCAGGCGCAGCTATAAACGAAAGTTCACCAGTGACCGCATCAATAGAGAACAGCGCAGCGTCCGCACCACCAGCGATGCCATAAGTAACCTCGGAACCTTCAAGATCGGTGGCATCCACATCAGCAACCAGTTGATTACCTTCGGAAATTGTTGCCTGCGCAGGTGTATCAATAGCGGGCGGTGTGTTGTCGATCGGATCAAAACGAACAGCATCAATCCGCAAGAATTCACCGCCCTCGGCGACCCCTTCAATGATCAGTTTGGCCCCCGCAGGGATATAGAGCGTTTCAAAGGTCGCCTCAAAGATATTGCCGGCCTGCGTCCCGCTGCCCTGACCGGGTTCATCTCGGTCCATCACAAAGGTTCCGACTTCAACGGGGTCTTCGCCATCGCCATGGTCAAGCTTGACCGTAACCGTCGACATCCCGTCGTTTTCGTCAAAGTGGATCACAGAGAGATCGTAGAACCCCGGAACAACGCCCGCAGAGTCCAGATCGGTTGAAATCGACCCTTCTCCACCGGATTGCACGCGAATAACTTCGCTACCTGATGCTGTAGCGGCAAAGCGTGTGAAAAAGCCTGAATATGCCTCGTTCGGGTCGCTAAAGGCGGTAAAGTCCTCAGCCTCGATAAAGACCGACTCGCGCGGTGGGCCGCTGGCCACATCCAAGTTAAAGCTCGTCGAGGCCGTCAGCGTATCAGGCCCCCCAATCGGGCCATCATGCGCGGTGATTGTCACGGTGAAATCACCGCTCTCTGTCGGTGCACCCGACAATGCGCCCGTTGCAGTATCAATATCGACACCTTCAGGCAGTCCCGTCGCGGAGTAAATCAGCACCGTTTGTGCATCAATATCGACAAACAGGCCTTCAGGCAGCTCGAGAAGCATCTCGTTATCAATGATCGCCTCTGCGTCTTCGTAAACGCCCACAAGCTGTGGCGCATCGTTAACGTTTTCAACCGTCACTTGTAGCTGCGCTGTCGTCGCATTGCCCTCCGGATCTGTGGCGGTGACATCGATATCATAGACCCCGACATCTGCATTTTCGGGTTGCCCGACCAAAATGCCATCCACTTCGCTCATGAAGGACGGAAGATTGGTAAAGCTGAACGTCAGGTCCTCAAACGACGTATCTTCGTCAATGAACGGCAGTTCGATCTCGAACGGCTCGTCCTCTGTGACGGTCTGCGGTTCAATTTCACCGCCAAAGACCTCCGGCGCCTTGGTATCGGGGCCCACTGTCACGAGTTCCTCAACCAACTCGACATTGGCAAACTCAACCACCGATGAATTGTTCCGATCGTCGTCATTAATGAACGCGAGCGTCGAGAACGTCTGCCCCGCATAATCGGCGAGTGAGATCTCATAGGATGTCACTTCCCCGACGTTGCCGTAGAGCCCGTTGGACCCTTGATTACTCCAGCTCGAGAAATTCTGACTGCCGAAGAGTTGGAACAGCGCATCATTGTCAGTGCGGAACGAATTATCGTTCTCGAGACCAATCCCGACGATTTCGCCCGTATCCGTCAATATCGTCAGATCAAAGCGCAATACAGTGTCTTCGGTTATCGTATAATCGCCCCCCGTAATCGCCGTTTTCTTCCAGACGTTGCCATCAAGCGTAAGGCTGTCACCCGTCGGCGATACTGTGTACCCCGCTCCGGGCTTGGAGTCCTGCGCGTCATAAGACGTAATCTCATTATCGTTGAAGTTGATGCTTTTGATGACATCACCTCCACCAGGTGCGAGCACGTCGATGTTAACGGTACTGACCGAAGTCCCCCCCTCGCTATCCTCAATTGTATAGGCAAAGGTCGCTGGTCCGGAATACCCCGGCGTCGCGGTAAAGGTGATCAAGCCATCAAGCAGTGACACCGTCCCGTTCACAGGGTTTGACACAGACGTCACCGTAAGCGCATCTCCATCCGCATCAAAGTCATTCGCCAACAATTCGGCCGCAGAAATCTCCAGCGCTTGATCGGATTCCATCTGTTGTGAATCCTCGGCGGCGACCGGTGCAGTATTCACGGCCACAGGGCGCAGTATCTCGATGTCGGAATAGGTCGCACCAGAAGGCAACCCAGGATCGAGAGGATTGTCATCATCATTGACCAAGACCAAATGCGAGAAACTTTGGCCGACATAATCGTCCAACGGAATCTCGAAGGTCACGTCCCCATCACCCTCGTTGTAGGTGTTGAAGTCCTGATCGAAATTGCCATTAGTGTGGCGTCCGCCAATTTGGAAGATCGCAGTTCCGTCGTTGGTGAATCTGTTATCCGAGTCAAAACCAATCGCTAACAGTTCCGCAACATTCGCGGTATTCACGGTGAATCTCAGCGACATACCCGCCGAAACATCCAGTGTCTCACCCAGTTCAATTTTCTTCCACGCGTTGCCGGTGATGTTAACGGTTTGCGCCACCTCGTTGATGATCTCATCGCTTTCGACGCGATCCTGCCCAAAAGTATAAGAAGACACATTCGCATTCGATAGCGCGATGCTCTGGGCGTCGACTGCGATCGCATCCGAGACTTCAATCTCGACCGTCTGAACCGTCACGCCGCCGAAATCATCGGACACCGTATAATCAAAGCTTCCAGTGCCGACAAAGCCCGCGTCAGGCGTAAAGGCTATCACCCCTGTGGCCGCGTCATAATCAAGCGTGCCGTTGACCGGATTGGACACGCCACTGAATTTCAATGCATCACCATCCGGGTCGCTGTCATTGAGCAGAAGCTCTGTGCGCGTGAAAATAACGGGTGTTTCGATTGCGCCGGTTGTGGAATCCGCGCCCGCTACCGGTGCCGCGTTATCCTCATCAATCTCGCCGTCTTGATCGTTGTCCTTACCGTCGTTGATTTCCGGCGCATCGGGATAGATCGTGTCGTCCGTATCATCCAGATCGTCCCCCAAACTCGCGAGGACATAGTCGCCGGCCTCACCGGGGGCTTCGTAGGCTGTAACTTGATCGGCTGATGTACCGAAGCCGTCGCCATCCGCATCTGCGGACCACACAAACGGTCCAGGAATATCTTCAACGGTTAGCTCAAAGCTGGTGGAAACAGGCGGATTCGTCCCGTCGTCGGCAATCACCTTAATTGCCAAAACCCCGTCATCACCGTCCATTGGCGTGCCCGTAAAGCGGCCATCCTCAAATGTCAGCCACGTAGGTAGCGGACTATCCAACCCGTCGTCCAATACGGCGGTGAGCGTCAGGTTAATCACGCCATTATCATCTGCAAAGACATCAAGCGGCAACGTAAAGTCAAACTCGGTGTTCTCTGTCGCGTCTTGTGCCGCGATACCCGCATCCACAGTTGGCGGAAGGTCGGGCGCATAGAGGTCGATATAGTCCCACTCGCCCGTGAAAGAGTTGTTGGTACCGCTGCCCCATTCGGTCACGGCGACACCATAGGTGATGCCACCCGTGCCCCCTGTCAGCGGGTTGTTGCCCTCAAGAGCGGCCGCAAAAGAGCCGGTAATGCCGATACTTGGCAGGTCAATAAGGCCAATCTCAAGCCCATCCGCATCCAGAAGAACGGCACTACCCGTCAGAGTTGGCGTTTCCCCCGTTTTATCAACCGTCAAACGCAGGATGATATCGGCCGGAGCCGCGTCAACTTCGGTGACAGTTGTTGCCCCACTGGGTGTTGCCGCTCCTGTTGGAATGATGAACGCCTTTTGCGCACCACCGTCTAGGCTATTGTTATGCGCAAGCTCCAAGCGCACGCCGCTGTTCTGAGGACCATAAACCAGCTTAACCCAGTCATCCGTCCCGCCAGCGCCGATATGAATACCGATGCCCGCGTATTGCAATTGTGTATTCGCGCCAAGCACCTCTGGGAAGGGATTGGCGATCTTTGTCTCAAGTGTAAAGAGATCGACACCCGACACATCCGCACCACGCAGGTAGTTGTCCTTAATGGTGTTATTTGTACCTGTTCCCGTGCTGAACGTATCCGTTTCAGTTGCGACAATTTTCAACGTACCATCTTCGACAATGGCGTTGCCCTCTGTCGTGCGATCACCATAGGGGTCGGTCTCTGATGAACCTGCGGGGTCATAGCCATCCGTCGTATTAATCAATAGCCCCGTAAAGCCCGCCTCCTCAGAGAACGGATCCGTGGTGTTCACGTCGAAATCCTGACGGAACGAACCACCCACAGTCAGGACATTCCCCAGACCATTTTCGCCGTCATAGGCAAGTGGGTCATCCCCGTTCAACACGCCATCACCGTCGATATCGGCGGGATCGAATGCCTCGTCGTCATCAATGGTCACAGTCGCCGTTCCTGTGCCAAGATCAGCGGATTCTCCGCCCGCGGTATCAACATCGGTGATCGAAACCGTAAAGGTCTTGGGCGCTGGGGCCTCTTCGTCGTTGTCAATAAGAACAACGTCAACGCTGGCGGTGGTTTCCCCCGCAAGGATCGTCACAGTGTTGGACGCGGGGATTTCGTAATCCACACCTGCAACGCCCGTACCGTCTGCAACGTCAAATGTGATCGTAACATCGGAAGTCGTGTCGCCTTCACGCGTGAACACAACAGAAGCCAAGCCCCCATCTTCGTCTGCCGAAACATCTGCCACAGAAAGTGTAACATCAGTCGGAGCGCCCGTAATGACGGCTTTGTGCAGCGCAATGGCACCAACTTTGCCGTTGTCCACCGAGGCATCAAAACCCAGCGTCAAAATTCCATCTTCGCCAATCGTAACGGGTACTTCGACATCATAGGCTTCTTCATGCTCAACATGGTCGAACAACCGCAGATCAGTGATAACCTCTACCCCGTTCGCGGTAACGCTGAACACGCGCGCATTTTCAGGAGGACCGGACGCGGCAGGATCATAAAGCTCTACAAATTTCAGCGTCGCAATATAGTTTCCTGCTTCAAGACCATCACGCGTGAACGTCATCGTGCTGTTCTTGCCACCATATCGCTCGGTGGAATAAAGCGTATCATCCGCATCCGCGTCGCCGTCGCGATCATAATCGCCCCCCGCCAGCGCGGCATCCGCACCCGCAGCACCATCAGTATATTTGCTTGAGCCAACCCAATAACTGTCGCTATCAGCCTCGTAAACGGTGCCATCAGTCGCCGTCACTTCAGGGCCGTTCACATTGATAGCAAAGGCCAAATCGCCTTTTTCAACCGAGCCAAGCCCGTCATCCTCAGTGACGCTACCAGAGGCGCTATCAACGCCAATCGCCACGGTATCATCGCCAATCGCATCAACCGCAGAAACAAGCGTAACCGATACGGTTTCGGCGCCGTTCTCGATATCATCGTTCGCAACCGTACGCGTAAGCACACCGGTGCCGCCCACAAAAACGATATCCTCCACAACGGCTTCGCCATCTATATCGAATGTCACGCTCAACGTGCCGTCAAAGCTATCGCTGGCCGTTATTTCAAAGGCAAGTTCGGTTGTTCCGAAGTCGCCGTTCTCGATCACGTTCGCTGCAT
>NZ_CP170340.1:0-77846 GCF_042445055.1 Falsihalocynthiibacter sp. SS001 | reverse complement strand
GATTTTCAGCACTTCATTCCCCATCCGGCAGGACAGGTTAGAGCCCCCAAATGTCGAGAAATACTCTGGCCCTTCGGCGAACTTATCCGCGATCTCGCGGGTGGTAACAACCACGCCGATCGGGTGTCCATTGCCGATGGGTTTCCCCAAAACGACAATGTCGGGCATAGCTTTTTGCTGCTCGAACGCGAAGTAATAATCCCCCAATCGGCCAAGGCCGGTCTGGACTTCGTCGGCAATGCAAATACCACCCGCCGCGCGTATTTTCTTATATACTTCAGAAAGATACCCGTCGGGTGGAATGATCTGGCCGCCAACACTTGGGAAAGTTTCCGCGATGAATCCCGCAAGCTTTCCGCCCCGTGCCGCGATCTTGGCGAGGGCCTCGTCCACCTGATCGGCATATTTTTGAGCGCGCTGAGGATCGTCACGACGATAGGCGCCGCGGTATTCATCGGCCACATCAACCAGATGCACCCAGTCGCTTTGACCGATGCCGCCGGGCGCGTTGAATTTATACGCCGAGAGGTCAATCGCCCCCGTCGTATTGCCGTGATAGCCGTGATTTGGCGTTATCATATCCTTGCCGCCGCTCGTCGCACGGGCGAGGCGCAGGGCGAGTTCGTTCGCTTCGCTGCCAGAATTCACAAAGTAGCAAACCGAGAATTTCGACGGGAATTTTGAGAGAACGGTCTCGGAAAATTCGGCCTGCGCAGGGTGCAAATAGCGCGTATTCGAGTTCATCCGCGCCAGTTGATCGCAGGCAATCGCGTGCAGGCGCGGATGCGCGTGGCCGACATGCGGAACGTTGTTATAGGCGTCCAAATAGGGGCGACCCCACTCGTCAAACAGGTGATGTTTCCACCCGCGCAGGAAGGTCAGAGGCTCTTGATAGCTAAGCTTTACGTTGCGGCCAAAATGCTCCGCGCGTGCGGATTTCAGACGGGCATCGTCAAGCGGCGCATAGGCCGTTTTCGCGCTAGGAAGGTTCAAAAGTGCGGCTGGGTTTGGGCAAAGTTCCGTCCAGAAATCAAGCTCGTCCGGATCGGCCACGCCGGGCCAATCATCATCCATCCCGTCGGTCGAAAGCGCGAGTTGGAAGTGCACATGCGGCGCCCATCCGCCCGATTGGGTGATGTCGCCAAGGTGGGCAAAGACCTCATCCTTTTCAATAGTTTGCCCGATTTCCAGAGTCTCGCAAACCGCTGGATTCAGGTGCCCATAGAGGGTAAAGAACGCGCCCTCAGGCGTGTCGTGCCGCAAGATAACGACGCCGCCGTAATCCAGATGGCTGTCACGATTTTCGACCGTATGTACGGTGCCGGAAAGCGGCGCATGTAGAGGCGTTTGTGCGGGCGCGAACACATCCACAGCAAGGTGAACCGTGCGCCGATTGCTGGCTTTCCATGGTCCATTTTGGAATGCGGGCGCGGTGTAAATAAGGCGCGGCTCACCATAGAAACCAAGCCAGACATCGCTATCTTGGGTCATGTCGCGGGCCTCGGAATCGGTGAGGTCAAACGGGTTGCGCGGCGTGGTCGATGCGCGCACAGAGAGCGCGCCCGTCGGAGTTTGATCGAGGGGTTGGCCCATAAGCTGCGCAAAGTTGCCGCGATTTTCTGTGATCCAGTCCAAAATTCGAGGCGCCGCATCGGTCGCGCCCATGCCGCAAGCAACGCGAAGCCGCGCCAAAAGCAGTCCAGAATTGATCGCGTTCCCTTCTAGGAATCGCCACGCGGGCGCTTGTGAAATCGTCACATAGGGATCATTGGGGTTCTCGATGGCCTCAAGCGTAGAGTTAACGACACTGACCGCAAGGCGCATGCGAAGGAGGGGCCAAAGCAGCGAAAGTTCGTTTTCCGTGAGGGGGTTAGCGTGATGGTACCCAGCCGCGAGATTGGTTAATACCTGCGTCGGATTTTCAGCATCAAGAACCAGATAAGCCGCCGCAATCGCCAAATCACAGATGCGCGGCGCGGCGCAAATGTCTCCGAAATCGATCAGTCCAGAGAGCTTTGGCCCATCCCGAAGCGTTCCGGTGACCAAAAGGTTATAATCATTGGCGTCGTTATGGATCGCCTGCAGGGGTAGGGAGGCGAGGGTTGGTTGAATTACAGAAAATTCGTTTAAAATGCTCTCTAGAATTTCACGCCGCTTAGGGTCGGAAATCGCCTTCAGATGCGCCGCAATCCACGCGCCCTGTGTCAGATTCCATTTGAATTCTCGGGTCAGGGCAGGGTGATCTAGGCCCTCTAGCGCGCGATCTGTTTCGCCCAAGGTCTCGCCGATTTCACGGATAAGCTTGGGCGTTTTGGGAGAAAAATCCGCGTAGTTGCGCCCTGGTTTTCGTGTCTGCAACCACGCGATGCGATCTGCGCCATCAGCGTCCCGAACGGTTACAAATTTGTCGCCACCCTTCGTCGCAATGATCGTAGGAGAGGCGGGGTGATCGCTCACCTTTTCAATAGCTTGGCACTGTACATCGACCCATTCAACCGGACACCCAACGTGCATGATCTTGAGGATATAATCCGTCTCGGCCTCTGCGAGAAAATTCAAATCGTACTCGCCATCAAGCCGCGTCAAAGAGGCCTCGCCCCCCCAATTCTCCTGCAATACGGATTGCCAATGTTGCGTCATTTTTTGCCTTTGTGATCTCTGCGCGAAGGGTTCCCGAACTGTGTGCGACAGATTGCGTGGCGAATAAAGGGAGAATTAATATTTCGTCAAAATGACGAAGAATTTCGACGCAAATTGAGTCAACTTTGCCGTTCGATGAGCGCGCAGTTATTACGATTTGTTCACTTTTTGTGCTCCTAATGACCGCATGAGTGTTCGGGGAATAATATTATGCGCGCTGCTGTTTGTGCCGATGATGTTCGGTGCTGTCATGGCGCAGGAGTTGCGGTCGCTGGTCGTGCGGAACGACGTTGGTGGCGACCTTCGCGCGCGCGTGCGGCATATAGAAGAGCTTGCCAAATCCGGCGTTGCGGTCGAGATTCGTGGGCGATATTGCATGTCGGCTTGTACGATGTATTTGGGCCTTGCGCGGATTTGTGTCGCGCCAAATGTTAAGTTCGGCTTCCATGGGCCGACATCCAGTATCTATGGAATTTCCCTTTCTCCGCAGGATTTTGAGGCGTGGTCGCGCATCATGGCTTCTTATTATCCAGAGCCGATCAAGGAGTGGTTTTTGGACAAAGGGCGGAATGTCACCGTGGGGTTCTATGAGCTATCGGGGGCGGATTTGGTTAAACTGGGCGTCGCGCGTTGTGCGTGAATTTGGTAGCGGCGATAACTTTTGCTTCAGGAGGCGCCACAGCGGTTGAATCTTAATTCCGATAGTTATAGTCAGAATAAGAATTGATTCGATCCACTGGAGATTCTAATGGTTGCGCTGTCGCTCCGCCAAGATTACCCACAATCCCTGCCTTCGGTTCCCGCTGTGGCTCCGGAATGGCGCGGAATGTTGGATACTTTGCGTAGCATTGCGCGGGAATGCCGGACGGCGGCACAGTCAGATTTGTTCAACGCGTGTGCCGTTCTGTCGACGCAAAAGGCAAAGGCCCGCGATGCCCACGCGCGCGTTCTGCTCAAATGTCTTCAGCAGGCGACAAATCGCAAACCCACTTTTTTCCGTCCAGGAACACAAGAAGTTACATTTGACGAGGCGTGGTTAGTGCGCGCCGTTGTTGCGGCGACAGAAGGGGATGATGATAGCTTTGCGTTTCTGCTTCGTTCGCGCGTGCCGCCATTGCACCAGCGTCAGGTTGGATTCCTACTTATCGGTATTTCCGAGCAATTTTCTAAAGCTTAGAATAATTCTAATTTAGGTCTTGGCATTTGGTTTGAAACTCCTAAGTATGGGGTCAGCAAGCTAATTGATCGCCAGCCATCTCCCCTATTTTAAAAGGAGTACCTAAATGACCCAAACAGCAAATGCTCTAAGTACTGACGCCAAATCCGCAATCGCAGAGGCCCTGAACCAATCGGTCGCCGAAACAGCGGTGACGACGATGCTCGCGCAGAACTTCCATTGGAACGTGAAGGGTATGGCGTTTGGCCCTCTGCACGATCTTTTCCAAAAAATTTACGAAGACCACTTCATTGCGCAAGATGATCTTGCCGAACGGATCCGCGCGATTGATGCGCATTCCGAAGGCACGCTTGCAGGTATGCTTAAGCGCTCGAAAGTTTCTGAGCATGAGGGAACCGCGACGGACAAAGAGATGATTAAAATGATGCTCGACGCTCAGGTAACGCTTGCGGAAACGCTCGGCGGTGCTGGCGAATTGGCGGCATCACACGGCGATACTTTGACCGAAGATCTCTGTATTGCGCGGGGCCAGACCCACGAAAAATTTGCGTGGTTCTTGCGTTCGCACCTTGGTTAACTATTCGGGTCGGTGAAGGGCGGCGTAACGCCCTTCTTCCGACACTTCTTGGCGTATTCCACGCGCCACGCGCCGTATTTTCCTATGACATCCTGCTGTGCCAAGAGCATGGTCATGAAACCCTGGCGCTGACTTTCTTTCTTAATTTTCTTGAACAGAGACTTTTGGGGCTTGGTCATCGAGCACCCGATACAATGCCCTGCGCGTTTGTATTTACAGACATCAATGCATGGATTCGGCGTTTTTGGCATGGGCGCTCCGACGGAATTTTCCACTGTCATAGCCTTTTGATCGCGCGAAGTTAAGAGCCGCTTAACCTTTGCTTTGAAAGCGCACGACGACTTTTATGGTTGCGCCTGTTGGCGTGGGTTTGAAGGGCGCGGCGCGTTTTATTTGGGCGACGGCGAGCTTGTCGATCGCTGCATGACCAGAGGATTGAACGATGAGGGCCGCCGAAATGGCGCCGTTTGGAGTGATGGATATGCCAACCAACGCATCCCCGCGCGCTCCGGCGCGGCGTTTGGGCACGCGCGCGATTTGGCGAAGGACGTCAGATTGATAGGATTTCATCGCGCCGTTTCCGACCTGTTTGGCGGTGCTTTTCGGGGCCTTGTTTGCCTCGGCTGCGGTGGCGGATTTCGCGCCAGTGGCTTGGCCCTTGGTATTGTTGACCGCCGCGTTGCCCTGTTTTGAAGGCGCGGTTGCGGCGGTCTTTTCGGCCTTTGGCGGGGTTTTGGCGGTGATGGACTTGGCGGGGGCTGTTGCAGATTGGACCGACTTGGGCGCGGGAGATTTGGCCGGTTCGACGGGGGAAAGTTTTGATGGGGGCGTGACCGATTGCGCTGTGGCGGCGGGTTCGACCCGTGGCGTGGTGCTGGTGGGGGCGGCGCCTGCGTTGCCCGCGACCAAGTCTGCAAAACCGAGGCCGAGCGCAACTTCGCCCGCGACATCTCCGCCTTCGAGCACGGGTTCGGGGGCGGTTGGGCCGATCCCCACGAGCGCGATATGCACTGCGCCCGACAGTAAAATCGCGCAAGGAAACAGTAGCTTGTTCATTGTAAGGCCCTTTCCGTGACGATGAGAATTTTCGAATCCGCAGCCGTACGCAGCGCGTTTGCAGCGGCGAGCACCGCGTGCGCGGGGGCATCGCGATCGGGGAGAATGCGCGCGGGGCCGTCGTATCCCTCGGCCTGAAGTGCGACGATCACTTCGGATGGTTCGCGCGCTTCGCCGCGCCATGTTGTGCGTCCATCCGCATGAATAACCAAGGCGTCGGCGGGCGGGACGATGGCGGGATCGTCTGTTTTCACTAGGTTCAATTCGCTGTCCAAGGGGCGCGCAACCTGTGCGGCGACGAGGAAAAATACCAGCATCAGAAATACGATATTGATGAGCGGCAGCGTCGGTTCGCTTGTTCTGGGGCGGCGGGGCATGGCTATTCCATCACTGAAAAGTCGGCGTCAGGGACACGGGCGAGGGTGCGCAACGCGTCGGCGAGGGCCTGCGCCGATGCGTCGGATGTGACCGAAAGGAGAAGCGTGACCCGCTCGCCGCGACGGTGAGGTTCGACGGCTTGTTCGACATTTTCGGCGTTCACTTCGCGGCCATTGATGCGCAGGGACGTGGCATCGAGCCGTGCAAAAACAACGGGGCTGTCCGAGAAAGGCGCGGCGGATGCGCCATTCACGCGGAGTTCGATCTCGCCGAATTTTGAGAAGGTCGATGAGAGCATAAAGAACAGCAGCAGTAGGAAAATAACGTCGATCAGCGACGTCATCGAGAGCCGCCCACGCCGTTTTGCGCCGACCCTAGGCATGGGCGGGGATGCCAGATTTTTCGTTATCCGCGAACAGGTTCGGGGTGAGAATTTCCTCAATCGCGTCGTTGGTAGCTGTGCGGTGCGCGTCGAGTTGCGCGTCAAACCAGTTGAGCGCAACCGAGGCCGGCATTGCGACAACAAGCCCCGCCGCCGTCGTGACCAGCGCAACCCAGATGCCACCCGCGAGCACGGCGGGATCGGCGGTTCCGCCTGCTTCTTGGAGGGTGCGAAAGGCGGCGATCATGCCCAAAACCGTTCCGAACAACCCAAGGAGCGGCGCGATTTGGGCCACAACATCGAGCAGGCGCAGGCCCGTTGCGGCCTTGGTGAAATGTTGATCCAGCCGCGCATGGGCCCGTGTTCGCAGATCGCCGAGGGCGGTATTTGCGCGGGCCGCGCGTGTTTCGGCAAGGGTCCGGGCGGCAAAACCGCGGCCTGTGTTGGGGCCGATGCCCTCAATCCAGAACACGCCTGCTTTCCAGACAACACAGGCAAGCGCGAGCACCGACAGCGCGAGCAGAATGGCCACAACGGGCCCGCCGAGCGCGACAAGTTCGGCGAGACGTTCAGACGCGCGGGCGATCATTGTTGCACCTCAAGACCGTCGATGCGCGAGGTGAAATTCAGCGGGTTCTCACAGGCGCCGCCCTCGGATTCGCATTGCTCGATGCCATTGAACAGCACCAGTTTCGTCTTGTCGCAGGGCAGGGTGGGAATATCGAATTGCCGCACGCGCATCCCGCCCGCAGGGATTTCGCCAAAGTCAAAAAGGGTAAACAAATGCACCGCGCCGGATTCGTCAAACAGCACAGTTTGCGTTTGAAGCGCCGATAGGCCTTCTTCGCTGGTGATGGTGAATGTCATGCGGCAGGCGTCTTCTTGTTGTTCAAGCGCGTTGAGTTCGACGGTTGTCGCCGCATGTCCGAGGGTGGGTGCGAGTATTAGGAGCGCGGAAAAGATGAGGTGTTTCATAGAGTTGCCTCTTGGTGTGAGGAAGTAGCTTGGGGGAGAATCCACGGTCCGCCGTGGGGTGGTGGCGTGTTGGTGCGCAGCGCGCAGCCATAGCATGCCGAGAGGTCGGTGTCGGTCAGAACACTTTTGGGGGTGCCTGAGGCACGGACGCGTCCGCGATCCAAAAGGTAAACGTGATCGGCAAACATCGCCGTCAGGTTGAGGTCGTGCATCACCGCAACCACGCCGCCGCCCGCCCTTGCGAAATCGCGGGCGACCTGCATCACGACAAGTTGGTGCCCAATGTCGAGCGCCGAGACAGGTTCATCCAGAAAGAGCCAGCGAGGGGTTCCGTTCAGGGTGGGTTCCCAGATTTGCACCAATACGCGCGCCAGTTGCGCCCGCTGGCGTTCGCCGCCCGAGAGTTCCTGAACCAGCCGTCCCTCAAAACCGCGCAGGCCGACGCGATCCAGCGCCTTGAGCGGGAGCGTTTCCTGATGGGTTGGATCGTGTGATGCCAGCCCCGAAGTGAGGCCCAATCGCACGAGTTCAAGCACGGTAAACGGAAACGCGATGTTGCCTGATTGCGGTAAAACGGCGCGTTGTGTGGCGAGCTCGGTCGGGGACATCTGCGAGATTGCGCGACCCTGAAGGGTGGTTTCGCCGCTTGCGGGGATTTCGCCCGTCATGGCCTTGAGCAGGGTCGTTTTGCCCGAACCGTTCGGCCCGACAATCGCGGTGAGCTGTCCTGCTTCGGCGGCAAAATCGACGTTATCGAGCACCGTCGTTCGGCCATATTTAACGGTGATATCTTGTGCTTGCATCATGTTAGGCCTCCAGCAATGAACGGTTTTTCAGCAGCACCCAGAGGAAGAACGGACCACCCAAAACGGCGGTAACGATGCCGATGGGCAGTTCGGCGGGGGCGACGATTGTGCGGCTGATCATGTCGGCGATCATCAGGATTATCGCGCCGAGGATCGCGGAATTGGGCAGGAGTAATTTGTGCTCTGGCCCCTGAACAAGGCGCAGGATGTGGGGCACAACGATGCCCACAAAACCGATACCACCCGTGATGGCGACCGATGCGCCAACCGATCCCGCAACCGAGAGGATCGAAATGCGTTTCATGCGCTGTACGTCAATGCCAAGGTGGGTTGCGACCGCTTCGCCAAGGGCGAGGGCATCAAGTGCGCGTGCGAGAAATGGTGCCGCGAGGAGGGCGGCGAGGATGATCGGGCCTGCGGCGAAAAGCTTGGTCCATGTGGCACCTGCGACGGAACCCATGCTCCAGAATGTGAGATCACGCAGTTGATCGTCGGACGCGCGATAGACGATGAAACCCGTCAGCGCGCCCGTTAATGCGCCGAGGGCAATCCCCGCCAAGAGCATCGTCGCCACCGATGTTTGACCGCGCCGCGTGGCCACCCGATAGAGCACAAGCGTGGCGCACCATCCGCCAGCAAATGCGGCGAACGGCACAAGGTACGGTCCCGCCGCGACCTGTAATCCAAGCGGAAGCAAGCCACCCAGAACGATCGCCGCCACCGCGCCCAAACTGGCACCCGCGCTAATTCCGACAAGGCCGGGATCAGCGAGCGGATTGCGGAAAAGCCCTTGCATAACAGCACCCGATACCGCGAGGGCCGCGCCGACCAATGCGCCCGTAACCATGCGCGGCATACGGATATCCCAGATGATTGTGATGTCGCGCACGGATGCCGACCCCACGCCGAACTTTGCCAAAAGCGCACCGATCACGTCGGTATCGGATGCCGATCCCCAGCCCAAACTTATGAGCATTGTCAAGATCAGCACCGCAAGGAGTGCCGCTTGTGTAGCGCGGGCGCGGGCGCGGCGGTCTCCTGTGGCGGTAAAGTTGAGTTCGGTCGTGGCGGTCATTGTTTTAGTCCTTGGCCGTTATGGCGCGAAGATCCGCGTAGAGTTGCGTGGCGAATTGCCCCGTGCGTGGGCCAAACCCAAGAGCCGCAGGATCGACCATAACGAGAGCGTCATTTTGCCCTGCGGGGGTTTGGGAAATGGCGGGGAGGGTGAGGACATCGGAGATATCGCCCGTGTGGTCGCCCGTTGGCGGCATCATCAAAATCACGTCAGGAGCGGCGGAGATCAGGGCCTCGTCGTTCATGATTTTATAGCCGGAGAAGGCATCCTCCATCGCGTTAGTGCCGCCCGCAAGCTTGATGATTCCGTTGGCGCCCGTGTCGCGGCCCGCAACGGTCAGGCGTCCACCTTTGTTCGAGAGCACGAAGAGAACGCGTGTGTTTACGGGCGCTTGGGCCTGTTTTTCGGCGAGCGTGTCGAACTCTTGTTGAATGCGTGTCGCGAGGGCTTCGGCTTCGGCGGGGACGTCGAGCGCTGTGCCGATTGTGTTGACCGCGTTGATCACCGCCTCTGGCGAGAAGGCATCGACAACCTCAACTATCGGGACCGCCGCGCCGCGCAATTGGTCGAGAACCTCGGGGGGGCCGGCGGTATCACGCGTCAGGATCAGGTCCGGCCCGACCGAGAGCACCCCCTCGGCCGAAAGTTGACGCATATATCCGACGTCCGGCAAATCCGCCGTTTGTGGCGGAAATACCGATGTTGTGTCGCGCGCCACAATGCGGCTTTCCTGCCCCAAGGCATAGACAACCTCGGTTACCGGACCACCGATAGAGACGATGGCCTTGGCGTCAGGGAAGGATTGCGCGCTTGCGAGGCTGGGCAATATCAGGGCGAAAATCGGAGCGAGGAACCTCATGCGTCACCTTCGCTATAGTCCGGAAGGGCAGCGAGAATATCGGTCCACGCTCCCAACTCGCCGCTGTCGTCACGCTGGCCGAAACATTGGAAAATGAGGCCACCCTTGGCGTCAAAGGCTTCGAGGGAAATGGCGGGGCCGCGCTTGGTTGGTTTTTCGACAACATAGACTTCGCTGACGTGATCGCCGCGCAGGTGAAGATTAAAGCGCGGGTCCAGCACGTTCAGCCACGGACCCATGACCTTGATGTTATCGAGCGTGCCCCAGTGGATCTGGATGTTGCCTTTGCTTCCGACAAAGAAGATCACTTTTTGCTTGGCGTCCGAAACCGCATTGAGGAACCCCTCGACGCTATCGTTTTCAACGCGCCGTACCCAGCGTTCGCCCGCCGCGTGGCGATAGGAACCAAGACGGTTCATGCCGAGCTTTTTGATGACAAGCCCGAATTGATGCGTGTCCGTCAGGCGCGCCCATTTATCCAGAAGGATGTCGCGCTTGCTCTCGTTCATTTTGGCGGGTTCAGAGGCGGGCGTTGGTGTGATCTCGGTTGTTTGGGACTGATCGTCCTCTTTGAGTTTGGCAACGAGTGGTTCCCAAGCGTCGATATTCGAAGTATCGCGCAGATAGATTTTCTGAACGGCATCGCCGGCCGCGTCAAAAAACTGAAGGCTGCGGCGGGGGCCTTTGGGTGTTTCTGTCTCGACCGCAAATCCATAGACCCAGTGTTTAGGGAAGATCCGCGTGTCGATTTCCTTGCCCAGAACCATCGAAGCGTGCTCGCCCGAGTGGTACTTCTCGAAGGTTCCTGTTCGTTCATGCACGCAGGATTCGTTACGGGTGAGGGCCATGACCTCTCCGAGTTCGGGGATGAGCGGCATGACCGTATCGGGATGCGCGGCGATGCGGGTGACGCCAAATCCAACCTGCGCGGCGACAAGATCGGCCTCGGATATGCCAAGGGTGGCAGCAAGATCGCGGGCGCGTTTGTCTTGGTTGTCGGTTTGCGCCTTGCGGATTTCGCTGGGGTTTAGGGGCTTGTTCATGGTGCGACCTTTCGTGGGAAGGATTAGAATACTTTGCTGACGGAGAGCTTGAAGTTGCGCCCGATAGCGTTGCGCGTTGAGAGGTACGGGCGGTAGGTTTCGTTGAATGCGTTCTCGACTGTCGCGCGGAATTCCACGTCTTTGGCAAAGCCCGAATTCGGGATATAGCTCGCGGCGAACCCAACGGCGGTAAAGCTGTCGCTTGGGGCTGTTGCGCCAACGGTGGAGGAGGTGCGATCATTCGCCCAGCCGTGAACGATCTCTGTGCTGAGGTCGATTTGATCCTCGGCGAAACGTTTCCCGAGCGTCAGGATCGCGCGGTCGGCGGGGGCGTAGTTGAAGTAATCGCTTGTGTCGTTGATCGTGCCACGTGTGCGCGATGCGTTGAAATCGGCATAGAACGCGGGGTTCACATAGGCCATCTCAAGCTCGACACCGTGCAGGTTCGTCTGATCGACGAATTGGTATGTCGTACCGTCCCAGATGCGTGTGTTAAAGCCTGTGATCTTGAATTTCAGCGCATCATTCGCGGCAAAGACGCCAAAGCCGTCGTAGGAAACACCGGCCTCATAGGTCACGCCTTTTTCGGTTTGGGTGATGAACAGCGGGTTCGACAGGTCATCCAAAAGCGGCATGTTTTCGTTATAGGCCGCAGTCCCGAAGACGGCGAAATTATCGTTAAGCTGATAGAAAGCCGAGATTCCACCAACAACCGAATCCGTGCTGTATTCGGTGCCGTCCGCGGTAGTCAGGTTGTTGTCGGACGTCAGGTTCTGGGTTTCGTAACGCATTTGCGGCGTAATGGTCAGCGCGCCGATTGTCATTTCGTCGGTCGCATAGAACGCCACATAATCATCCGTCCCGCCCGGAGCCAAAACAGAGTTATAGCCTGTATCCGTAAGGCTTGAGCGCTCGCGACGTCCGATTTCGATACCTGTTGTCACATAGTGGTCGATGCCGCCCGAAGCGAAACTTGCGTAGTTTTCCACAAGGAACGCGGTGCGCGTAGTGTGGTGGTCGGAGTTATACAGATCGCTGCTGATGTTGGCAGAGGAGAGGTTTATCTGCTCGTCCGAGAAGATAAATTTCGCGGTCAGATCAATGAGATCATTGTCCAACGGGTTATAGTTCAGAGCGGCATATGCTGTTGTGTCTTTGGTATAGCGATCCACGACCCCCCAGAACGGCGCGGCGGAGAAGGCATCATAAGAGACGTCTTTCTCGTCGTTCTCGGTATAGGAAATCGAGCCGCTAAGTGTGAGTTCGTCGCTGAATTTATACTCGGCCTTGAGCAAACCAGACGGAAGATTGAACGCGGTGTCGGCCTGTTCAACGCCGCTGCCGTCGGTGCGGTTCCCGTTCGAGCGATAGCCACCGAATGCGATGACGTCGAGCTTGTCATCAGGCGCCCACGCAAGGATCGAGGTGGTCAGGAATCCGTCGCCGTTGCTCTCGTATCCGAACTTCTGACGGAAGGCGAAGGTGTCGCCGTCGATCAGGAAATCGGCGGCGTCTTTGGTCTCGGCCTCAATCGTGCCGCCAATCGCGCCAGAGGAATAACGGAAGCCATCGCCGGGGCCACGGGTGACTTTGACCTGCTTGAAGAGTTCAGGCTCCATCGTCAAAAGCCCGCCCGAGCGATAGATTTCCTCTTGGCCCTTTTGCACGCCGTCAATCACAACCGAGACCATCCCGTCACTGCCGTAAGAACCCGCCTGAGAGCCGAGGCCGCGAATGTTGATCGCGGATCCTTGGGGGGTCGAGCCGTTCACGATGGTGACGCCCGGCACGGTATCCAGGAGCTGCGAGAGGGTAGAGGCTTGGCGCTCGTCCAGTTCTTCTTGGTTTAGTTCAGTCGTTGCCGTTGCCGTGTTGGTGATGACGCCGCGGCGGCTCTCGCCCAATACGACGGTGCCGATAAACTCGCCTTCATCGGTGATGTCTTGCGACCATGCGGGTGTTACGGATGTGGGAAGGGTGGCCAAAACGGCCACAAGGGCCACGCGCCCATTGCGTTCGATCATATCGTTTCCTCGGTTTCCAATTCGTGCTGGCTACCGAGAAGGGAGCTTGCGGGTTAGGGGGCTTTTCCATTATCCTATTATTTTTGTCAAGTATTGCCCGCAAATTTTTCCTTGATCGAATTAATCCGTGGCGGCGAGTTTGCGCCGACGTGGTGTGGAATTCGTTGAAAGCGTGGGAAAAGCGCCTAGATTGTAGGTGTTACGATAATTTAAGGAACTCTATCATGACCAATCGCCTTGCCGCTTCTTGTATTACACTTTCGGTTTTTGCAGCGACCACAACGGTGGCCGTCGCGGGGAGCGTCACGGGGACGGTTGCGTATCTTGAGCGCCGCGCCCTTCCGCCAGAGGCCCAGTTGCACGTTCAACTGTTGGATACTTCGCGTGCGGATGCCCCTTCGGTACAGATTTCCACCAAGCGCTATGCAATGGACAAAGTCCCGTTCGAGTTCGAGCTGGACTATGACGATGCGATGATTGACGAACGCTTTCGCTATACGGTCAGTGCCGTGATCGAAGTGGACGGCGAGGCGATGTATCGTTCAACGACGGCCTATCCGGTGCTAACCTATGATGCGTCAAACGAGGTTGAGGTTATGGTTGATCGTATGCCCGTTCAAAACGTAAGCGCGGACACGCCCGCCTTTGCTGGAAGCAGCTGGACCGTGACCGATGTGAAAGGTCGCTTGCTTGCTGTCGAGAAAAACCCGACGCTGACGTTCTCGATGAATGGTGAGTTTTCGATGAACAGCGGATGCAATTCCTTCGTCGGCATTGCCGAAGTGGGCGAGGGAACGTTCTCATTCCCCGACAATATGGCCTCTACGATGAAGGCCTGTATCCCGCCATACGACAAGCTCGAGAAGGATCTCGTTGCGGCAATGGGCGAGGTTACGGGCTTTGAGGTCAATGAACACGGAATGTCCCTGACCAACGAAGCCGGCCTAAGCGTCCTACGCATGGTGCCCGCGCAGTAACTAAACCTCGCGCCGTGCCCGTTTTAGCCACGGAAGCACGAGCATGAAAATGCTCAGAAGTGTGGCAAATGCGAGTACGGCGCTGACGGGGCGCGTAAAGAAGGGTTCGATTGACCCTTCTGAAAGTATCAATCCTCGGCGGAAATTTTTGTCGAGGATTTCCCCAAGCACCAACCCAAGCACAAGCGGCGCCATCGGGAATTTCATTTGCCGCAGCACAAATCCGAGCACCCCGAACGCCAGCATCGTCCAGATATCAAAGGGCCGCGATGCGATGGCGAACGAGCCAACGACGCAGAGCACAAAGATGATCGGCAAGAGCCGCTCGCGCGGGATGCGCAACATCATCAGTAGCGGTGTCGTCAAAAGCACGCCCACCACAGTCATCACAATGGCCGAAAGCGTAATGGCGGCTACCACTCCATAGACCATGTCGGCGCTCGTAAGCATAATAAGCGGGCCGGGTTGAACCCCATGCACCACCAGCGCCGCGAGTAGAACAGCAGAGGGCGCAGACCCCGGAATCGCGAGGGTAAGCACGGGAATGATCGCGCCGGGAACGGCCGCCGAGTTACCTGTTTCAGCAGCGATCAGCCCTTCGGTGGACCCTTTGCCAAAGAGTTCCTTAGCGCGGCTTAGGCGCTTGGCAATGGCATAGGAAACCCACGCGCCGATGTCTTCGCCGACGCCGGGTATGAGCCCCATGAGCGTGCCCGCCACGCCCGAGCGGCCAATCGTGCCCGCATTTTTTAAGATGTCGCGACCATGGGGGAGGAGGCGACCTTTGTTCTTGGCTATCTCGGGCGTCTTAGAGTCGGAAATGCTTGAGAGGATCTCCACAAATCCAAACGCGCCGACCATTGCGGGGATAAGGCTTATGCCGCCCGTAAGGTCTTGTACGCCATAGGAATAACGAGGATACGCGAAAACCTGTTCCTGTCCGACCATCGCAAGAATAAGCCCGAGGAACCCCGCAATCCACCCTTTGATCGGATCATCGGGGGCCGTAAGGCGGCCAGAGACAACAATGCCAAAAAGCGCGAGCCAGAAAAATTCGTAAGAGCCGAAATTGAGCGCGTAGTCCGCAAGAACAGGGGCCGTGAAGAGCAAAAGCGTAACGCCAACCAGTGTGCCGAGAAGTGAGCCGATGGTCGCAAGCCCCAACGCTTCGCGTCCGCGCGATTGCCTTGCGAGGGGGTAGCCATCAAGCGAGGTCGCCGCGCTTGCGGGCGTGCCGGGCATATTCAGGATAATCGCTGTGCGGCTTCCGCCATAAATCGCGCCGACATAGAGGCCAAGCAGGGCGGTTATCGCCTGAAAGCTCTCCATCTGGAACGTGAGCGTCGTCAATAGCGCAAGCCCCATGGTGGCCGTTAGCCCCGGCATCATCCCAATGATGATCCCAAGCGTGGTTGCCCAAACCGTGATGATAAAGAACTCGGGCGTGAGGGCGAGGAGGAAGGCGTTTAGGATCGCGTGGAAATCAGGCATGTCAGATCACGGAAGCTGGACGAGAAAGAGCGTCTTGAAAATGAAATAGGTGCCAAAGCTGGTGGCGGCGGCAAGAGCAGCAGCAATCGTAAGCGAGCCCCAAAGCGGTATTTTCGGCGTGGTGCCATGCGGGATTAAGATCCGTTCGAACGTCACGACAAAGGCAAAGACGAAAAGGAATGTTGCAATCACATAGGGCACCGTTCCGAATAGAAGTGCGCCATAGGAGAGCGTCAAAGCGAGCGCGGCAAGGATGCGCTTGCGATGAACAGGATTGCCGAATGTGGCCTCCCAGTAGGTTTTATCGTTGGCGTCGTCGCGCGCGGAACGCACCGCAAGGATAAGGCCGCAAACCGCAAGCCCGATGCCAAGAAACCCCGGCGTAAGTCCCGGTGCCTGATAGATTTCGGCGCCCTGATTTTCAAAGCGCGGCATGAGCCATGCGCCCAAGGCCACAAGTCCGCCCAAGAAAATAAAGAACACGCCAGTGATGCGGTCGAGTGCGTTATTAGTCACGATTTAGCCTATGGTTGTTTGGCTGCCCCGGAGGGCAGCCGCGCTAGGTTATGGACGTGGAATGTCCAGTTCATCGGGGCTAACGGCGGATTGACCACCGTCATGAAGAAGCCACGCGTTTAACTGGATCGAAGGCCAGACTTTGGCCTGTGCTTCGTCACCCGAGAAGACCGTCATGATCGAGCCGCGGCCCTCGGTATACTCAGCGAGTGCTTCCGAGTTGGCGATTGTGTCATTCCAGACGGCTGTCATTTTGTCGCTGACTTCTTCTGGCACATCCGCTGGTCCAAAGATCCCGAAGTAGATCGGCGCAACGGGGAAATCGGAAAGTGTATCCGTTACCGAAGCGATTTCGCCTACGCCCGGCACATCCACCGCGGCATCCGAGAGGATCGCGATTGGTTTGAGTTTGCCGCCGCGAAGCATGTCGATTTGCTCGGAGATCAACTGTGTTGTGACGTCAGTTTCGCCCGAAACCGTCGAGAGCACCGCATTCGCGCCGCCATCGTAACCCGCGTGGACATAAGAGCCGCCGATCGCGTTTGAGAGTGCTTCAATCGCAGAGTGCCCCGCCGAGTTCACGCCAGATGTGCCAACCTTGAGGCCACCTGCTTTGAGGGCCTCAACAAATTCCGCCATGTTGTCAATTTCGGAATTTGCGGGCACAGCGATCACGCTTGCCAGAGCCGAGTTAAGATAGAGATCCCAATCCTTGATCGAGGTGTCCATTTTGCCCGTGACGCCATATGTGCCTAAGTCCTTCGCGGCACCTGCGGTCCATGTGTAGCCGTCATGCGGCGCGTCCCATGCGGCCTGCGAGCCGATGGAACCCGACGCGCCCGGCTGGTTGATGACGACAACGCTTTGACCGAGAGCCTCCTCAAGCTCGGCCGCCACGACCCGCGTGACCTGATCGGTTGCACCACCAGCGCCCCAAGGCACGATGAGTTGTAACGGTTTTTCTGGCCATTCTGCCAATGCGGGCGAGGCCACAACCATGGATGCGATAGCGCCCATTAATAGTGTCTTGATAGTCATTCTTTCCTCCCAAAGTTTGATTACTTATTTCGCCTGTTTTCCAATTCGTGTTGCCTTGGCTTGAGCCTCAATTGCGAGCCGCATAACGGTTAGCGTGTGCTGCTGTGGGCAGCTTGTTTCTGTTCGGTTGTCGATGTCGGACTTGAGGCGCTCGAAATAGGGGGTGCCAGCATCGGTGGCGTCAAAGCGTTCACAGGTCGTGCCGTTCACAAGGAACACATGATCGGTGCCCTCTTGGCCGCCGATATCCATATATTTGCGCAGCTCGATGAACCCTTCGGTTCCAAGGATTGTAAGGCGTCCATCGCCCCAGTTTGGTGCGGCATCGGGGGTGAACCAGTCAAGCCGCACATAGCCCTGAACATCGCCGGACGAGAGGTTCATTTCGCCGAAATCCTGAAAGTCGGGGTGTTGTGGCGTGTTGAGGTTACCAACGGTTGCGTGGGTGATTTCGGCTGTTTTTGCGCCCGAGAAGTGCAGGAACTGGTCGATTTGATGCGTGCCGATATCGCCCAGAATCCCTCCGTACTCTTCGGTTTTCCAGAACCAGTCTGGTCGCATTTGCTCGTTAAGCCGATGCGGCCCTTGGGACATCAGATGCACGACGCGCCCGATGCGCCCCTCGGCCAAGAGCTTGTCGGAGAGGGTTACGGCGGGGACTTCGAACCGCTCAGAGAAATTCACCGACCAGATGCGGCTTGTCTCGGCGATTTTGGCTTCGATCTCGGCGAGTTCGGCGTGCGTCAGGCAGCCGGGCTTGTCGAGCATCACGTCCTTGCCGTGTGACATCGCCAAGAGCGAAAGCCGCGCGCGCTCGGCCGGAGGGCAAGCAATCAGCACGAGTTGGATGCTTTCATCCTCCAGTATCCGCTGAATATCATCCACGCGCGGCACATCGGGGAAGCGTTTTACAAAGCCCGCATAGGGTTGCGGCTCTCTTTCGCTCCAGAAACTCGCGAATTCGCATCCGACATCGATCATCCCTTGCGCCATGCCATAGATGTGGCGGTGGTCCAGCCCCAGTGCTGCGAATTTCAGGGTCATTCGTCAGTCTCCACGGTCACTTGTTTCTCTGTTTTGGCCGATTTTTCAATCGCTTGGATAAGGCGGTGGACGCGTAGGGCTTCGCGGCCTGTGATCATTGGGGCGCGTCCCTCGCGTAGGGATGCGGCGAAATCGGCGATCAGGTCGCGGTGCCAGTCACATGGGAAATCCATCGGATCGCTGCCGCCGCCGCTCTTGGTGAGTTCGCCGATGGTTTCGGTGCGCCCGTCGCGCCAGTGGATTGTCAGTTCTCCGGCCAAGAGGCGCACAGAGGCATGGTCGCAATCAATTTCGAGCGTTTCGGCGGCGCCGGGGAAGCTTGCGGTTGTGGCCGTGAGGGCGCCGAATGCACCGTTGGCGAAGACCATTCCAGCGTTGGCGAAATCCTCGGCCTCCATCTGGTGAAATGCGGTGGTTCCCGTTAGGGCGCTGACCTTGGCAACGGGGCCTGTCAGGCTGAGCATGAGATCCATAAAGTGGATGGCCTGTGTGATTAGAACGCCGCCGCCATCGCCCGCATAGGTTCCACGCCCCGGTTCGTCGTAATAGGATTGATCGCGCCACCACGGCAGATTTAGCTGAACCTTGCGGATCGTGCCGGCCTTGCCGCTGTCGATCAACTCGCGAAGGGCAATCGCGCCGCCACGGAAACGGTTTTGAAAAACGATCCCAAGGGGGACGTTGGCACTTTCGCAGATTTCCACGATCTCGGTTGCCCGCGCCAGATCCCGTTCGACGGGTTTTTCCATCAAGATCGCTTTTCCCGCATTGGCGAGGGTTTTGACAATCTCGGCGCGCGCGTGGGGCGGGGTGATTACAATGGCGCCATCGACGTCGCTCTTGGCGATATCGTCGAGGCTTTCGTATGTGGGCCAGCCCCATGTGTCGGCGACGACCTGCCTTGTTTCCGGGCTTCGGGCAAAGACACCGCCGACCTCAACTTTGCCTGCGAGTTCTTTGAGCGCGGCGAGGTGGGGTTTGGCCGCCATCCCGAGGCCGATAACTGCGAGTTTGACGGGCGTCTTTGGCATTTATTTCTCCGTAGGTTTCGCGTGCTCTATGTCTGCGTTGACGGCTTCGAAAGCAGAGTTGATGTGCTTGCTAATAAGGGCCTGCGCGAGTTCGGCGTCTTGGGCCTTTAGTGCATCGACAAGGGCAAGGTGTTCGTTGAATGCGACGTTGATCCGATTGGGAAGATTCCCCGTGAGCATGATCCGCGCGCGGTCTGTGTGGGATTTCACCGAATGCGCCAAGCGCCACGCAGAGGGCAGCATCGCAAGGTCCGCAAGGGCGGCGTGGAAATTCTCGTCCTGACGGAAAAACTCGATGTGGTCGTTATGGGAAACGGCGACGCTTTGAAGGGCGATGTTACTGTCGAGCGCGCGCAGGTTTACATCGGTTGTCGCGATGATCTTGACGACTTCGCGTTCTAGGGCGCGGCGTACAATAATCCCTTCGCGCACGCGGGCGTCATCAATCGGCGCGACGAGCGTGCCCGCCTTGGCCTTGGAGCGCAGCAACCCGTCCTCGATCAAACGTTGATAGGCCTCGCGAACAGGGGTGCGGCTCACGCCGAAGGCGGTGCTGAGTTCTGTTTCGCTGATGGGGTCGTTGGGTTTTAGCTTCTCAAGAATAATCGCCAACCTGATTTGCTCATAGATTTGCGTTCCCAAGGGGCGGGAACGATCGAGCGTTTTATCCAGATCAATGTCCAACAAGGTTCGGACGGACTCGCTCTCTTTTTCGGGATGATCGGCTGGCATGATGATTCCTGTTTTCTTGCTCTGGTACTCTTGCATACAAGTGTTCTAGTTCGCAAGTGGCCAGATTCGTTTATGATTTTGGTGCCAAGAGGGGCGGACCATCACAAAATATGGTGTTTTCGAAGTTTATCTGACGCGCTCATGCGCATGTGAATGGACCTCCGAAGCCACAGTATATATCTTGGCCGAGTGAATTAATAACCGTTCATTGAACAAGGACCGTATTCAAATGTTGACCAGACGCCATTTCGTGATCACTTCTGGGGCGTTATTTTCCGCACCCATTCCAAGCGCTCTCTCGGCGGCTCCTACTTCGGATCCTTCGAAATGGGCAATGTGGGATGCACAGGTAACGCCGCCCAATTACGATCCAGCGACATCCAATCCGTGGGGGTTCAATCCGCGTTTTTTGCCGCAACGTGTTGAAGCGAACGCGGGCCTGACGCCCGGTGATATCCACGTCGATGCGGTTGCGCGCTATATTTACCATATCCGCAGTGATGGATCGGCGATGCGCTATGGCGTGGCGATTGCGCGCGGGAGCCTCTATGAGCCCGGCACCTACACGATCCGCCGTAAGGCAAAATGGCCCACATGGACGCCGACCGCGGCGATGATCAAACGCGATCCGCAACTGTTTGCGCAATACGCAGACGGTCAGGACGGCGGCCCGACCAATCCGTTGGGGTCGCGCGCGTTCTATCTCTATGTCGGAAGCCGCGACACTTATTTGCGCATCCACGGCACACCAAGCCCTTCGTCAATTGGCGGTCGGGCAAGCTCGGGTTGCGTGCGGATGGCAATGCCGCACATCAATGATCTCTATGAGTTTGTGTCGACGGGTGTGCGCGCGTACCTCTACCCACCAGAGGACGCGCTCGGCGCGCGGAGCTAGTTTTCGCCGTTAAACTTCAGGAGAGCGGGTGCAGATCGGGCGCCCCTCTCTGGTGCGAAGCGGTAGGAATGTCGTTTCGACGGGGCCAGCATAGCGATAGACATAGCAGCCATCCGCGTCATTGATCCGCACTTCTGTCAGATCCTGATAGGGGGCGGCGATGGCCTGAAGCCCCTCGGGAACTTCGCTCATCCGATAGTCCGCAGGTTGCCCCTCGACGGTCACAGGGCGCGCGCCCTGAATTTCGGCACAAGCGGTGAGCGCAAGCGTCGCCCCAAGCATACAGGCTAGAACTTTCATTGCGGTATCTCCCTCAGACATCGATCACTTGGCGCAAGTGTACGAAAAAACAGGCGCTAATGTCGAGGGAGGAATAACCGCACGCCTTTAGGCGACGAGCGTCTTGGCGTGTTGCACGAGGCGTTCAAGCTCTGCGCGGTGCTCTGGCGTCATGTCCGAGAGAGGCGTGCGCACCGAACCTGCGGGCTTGCCGACGATCTCGGCGCCCGCCTTGATCATAGAGACAGCATACCCCGCCTTTTTGTCCCGCAGTGCCACAAGCGGCACATAGAATTCGCGCAAGAGCTTGTTGATTGTGGCGCCGTCCCGTGCGCGGATTGCGTTGTAGAAGGTAATCGCAAGCTCTGGCACAAAGTTGAAGACCGCAGAAGAATAAGTTGTGACGCCTAGATCAAGATAGGCCTGCGCGAATATTTCGGCTGTGGGCAGGCCGCCAATATAGGTAAAGCGATCTTCGAGCGCGGTGACGATCGAAACCATCTGTTGCAAATCGCCCGTGCCGTCTTTGTATCCGATGAGGTTTTCGTGCTTGGCCGCGAGCCGTTCAAGAGCATCTGGTCCAAGGCGGCTGTTGGCGCGGGCATAATAAATCACACCCAAATCGGTGCTGCCGCAGATCGCAGAAAGATGCGCCTCTATCCCGTCATTCGGAGCCTCGGTGAGATAGTGGGGCAATACAAGAAGGCCGTCGGCCCCTGCGTTGGCAGCTTTCTCGGCGAGTTGGCATGCGATTCGTGTGCCGTAACCCGTGCCCGCGATCACAGGTGTTTTGCCTGCTGTGCCCTTTACGGCGGTCTCAATGACGGTTTCGTATTCATCTAAACCCAAGGAGAAGAACTCGCCTGTGCCGCCTGCTGCGAATAGGCCCGCAGCGGGGTAGGAGGCCAACCATTCAAGGCGTTTTGCATAACTCTGCTGGTCAAATTCCCCGTCCTTAAAGTCAGTGACAGGAAAAGACAGCAATCCAGAACCGATGCGGGATTTAAGGTTGGCGGGGTCGAGTGACATGGTGTTCTCCGGGGCTGATATTCATGTTGTAATACTAATTGCAGATTGATTGGAAGATTGCAATTGATTTATCATACTAATTATGAAAGTGTCCAACATAATACGAATACTGAACTTTAGGGAGGAAGTTATGATTCGATTAAATCTCAACCGTGGAATGCGGCTTGCGGCAACGACCGCGACGCTTGCCCTTATGGGTGGGGCCGCATGGGCGCAGGCATCGGCGCAATCGCCCGTGCTTGATGCGGCGGTGGAATCCGGTGCATTGCCACCGGTCGCCGAGCGCGTAGGTGCCGAGCCACGCGTTCTGGAAGTTGTTGATAAAATTGGTACTTATGGAGGAACGCATCGCGCCGCGCTTGTTGGCGGGAACGATCGTAACATGCTCTTGAAGTTCACAGGGTATGAGCCGCTCTTGGCGTGGGATCGTGAATGGTCGGGCGAGTTGATCCCGAATGTTGCCAAATCCGTTGAGGCCAGTGACGACGCCAAGTCGTTTACGTTCGTATTGCGCGAGGGCATGAAATGGTCCGACGGCACGCCATTCGGCGCGCAGGATATCGCCTTTATGGTGAATGATGTCCTTACGGACGAGACTCTGTATCCTTCGGCCCCTGGCTGGATGCTGGCGGATGGCAAGTTGCCGACCGCAACCGTGGAGAGCCCCACACGAGTGCGCATTGATTTCGCCGCGCCAAATGGGCTTTTCCTGCAAAACGTGGCTTCGCCCTTCGGGACGAAACTTGTGCTCATGAGCAAGGAATACTGCTCTAAGTATATGCCCAAATTCAACGAAGAGGCCGAGGCGCTTGCCGCTGCTGCGGATGCCGCAGATTGGGCCGAGCACCTAACTAACCAGTGTGGTGTTGGCGAAGAAAACATCCAGCGCTGGCGCAATCCAGAGATGCCAACGCTCAACGCGTTCATGATCGAGGAGCCTTATGTTTCTGGTGCCACGCAAGTGACCTTCAAGCGTAACCCTTATTATTGGAAAGTTGACGCCGAAGGGAACCAGCTCCCCTATATCGACGAAGCGCGCTTCTCGATTAACGCGGATAAACAAACGGCGCTTTTGGCTGCTGTTGCGGGTGAGACCACGTTCCAGCAACGCCACATCGCCACAACGGACAACCTCCCTGTTCTTGCCGCCGCGCAAGAAGATGCGGGGATTGTGATTGTTCCGCGCGTTCAAGAGCGTGGATCGGACGTTTCTATTGCGTTCAACCAAACAAGCACCGATCCGGTAAAGCGCGATTTCTTTGACGATCTCGAGTTCCGCGCGGCACTGAGCCACGGGATTGATCGCCAAGCGATTATCGACAGCATCTACCTCGGTCTCGGAGAGCCGTCACAGCCCGGTCCGTCCGAAACTTCGCCGTATTACAACGAGCGTCTGGACAAGCAGTACCTTGAGTATGACGTGGAGAAAGCGAACGCGATGTTGGACGAGCTTGGCTATGACAAGCGCGACTCTAATGGGATGCGTTTGAATGCCGACGGCAATCCGATCACGTTCAATGTCATGACGGTTAGTGCGCTTGGATCGTTTGTGGATCTAGGGGAGTTGGTGACGCAATACTGGCAAGAGCTGGGGATTGACGCACGTATGCAAACCGTTGATCGCACACGTTTTTACGAGGTCAAAAACGGCAACGAGCATGATGTCGTGATCTGGGGTGGTGGCGGAAACGGCGCCGAGGGACTGCTTGATCCGCGCTACTACTTGCCCTTCTCAAGCGAGTCGACCTTTGGTGTGGACTGGGTGAACTGGTTTGACGGTAACGGCGGCGAAGAGCCCCCAGCAAACGTCAAAAAGCAACGCGAACTCTATGACGCGATCAAGATGACCTCAGATCAAGCAGAGCAAACACGTATGTTCAACGAGATTCTGGACATCGCGGCGGACAACTTCTTTGTCATGGGTATCTCGACACCGCCCAAGCAATACGCGGTGCGTGCCAAGAACCTGATGAACGTCACAGAGGGTACCGCGACATCGTGGATTTATCCGAACCCCGGCCCGACGAACCCCGAACAGTGGTTCTTTGAGCAAGAGTAAGAAAACCGCAGCACCGCGCCCGATTGTGCGGTGCTGCAACCAGACCCATTGGTCCCGCTGACGGGATCAACACTAAGGAATACCTCTCATGGCCCGCTTCATTCTGTTTCGAGTGCTCTCGATGATCCCTGCGTTGCTTGCGATCTCGGTGCTGACTTTTATCGTAATCCAACTTCCGCCCGGTGATTTTGTATCAACCCTCGCGGCCCAAGCGGCCGAAACCGGCAACACAATGGAGCAGGCAACGCTTGATACTCTGCGCGAGCGGTATGGCATCGGCGATAGCGTGGTCGAGCAATACTTTCGCTGGATTGGCGGCATTGTTCAGGGTGATTTTGGCTATAGTTTCGAATGGAACCAACCCGTAAGCCAGCTTGTTTGGGAACGCATGGCGATGACCTCGCTTGTGGCGGTTCTGACGCTGTTGTTTGTGTGGTCGGTTGCGCTTCCGGTGGGCGTTTATTCCGCTGTGAACAAATATTCGATCGGGGATTATGTGGCGACGCTTTTCGGCTTTATCGGAATGGCGACACCGAATTTCCTCTTGGCGATTGTACTGATGTATTTTGCGACGATCCACATGGGGCAATCCGTGGGCGGGCTGTTTTCACCCGAGTATGTTGATGCGCCGTGGTCGTTTGCGCGGCTCTGGGATTTTCTGAGCCATGTTTGGATACCCGTGATTGTCCTTGGGACGGCGGGCACGGCCGCGCTTATCCGTGTGATGCGCGCTAACCTGTTGGACGAGCTTGGAAAACCCTACGTCGAGGCCGCCCGCGCCCGTGGTGTTCCAGAGCGCAAACTTATCGCGAAATATCCCGTTCGCGTGGCGATCAACCCGTTCATTTCGACCGTTGGCTGGGTGCTTCCTACGCTGATTTCGGGGGAGCTTATCGTCTCGACGGTGCTCAATCTACCGACGGCGGGGCCGCTGCTTCTTCAGGCGCTCAAGAGTCAGGATATGTATCTGGCGGGCGCATTTTTGTTGATGACGGGGGCGCTTGTGCTGATTGGCACGCTGCTTTCGGACATTCTTCTTGCTGTTATCGATCCAAGGATTCAATTCGCATGACTTCACCTGCACGCACCCTTCCCGACGATGGCCCCAATACTCCGCAGGACGAGGCGAACCTTGATCTTCTGGATGCCCAGACCCGCGATGACGCGCTTGTTGCGGCCTCGCAGTGGCGGCTTATCTGGTACAAATTCCGCAAGCATCGCCTTGCGATGATTGGCCTGACGGTGACGGGGTTTATCTATTTCGTCGCACTCTTTGCCGAGATCCTCGCGCCGACGACGCCGACGGCGTTTAACCCCAAGCTCAGCTTTGCCCCACCACAGGCCATTGCCCTGTTTGACGAGGGGAGCTTCCGCCCGCACGTGCATCCATACACCTCCGAGGTGGACATGGAGACATTCAAGCGCGTCTTTGTTCCCGATGAGGAGAAGGTTGTGCCGCTTGGGTTCTGGGTAAAGGGCGAGCCCTACGAGCTTTGGGGGCTTATTCCGATGGATCGGCACCTGTTTGGTCCGGTTGATCCCAAAGAGCCGTTTTACCTTATTGGCGCTGATCGACTGGGACGCGATATGCTTAGCCGCACGATCTATGGCGCGCGAATTTCGATGTCGATTGGCCTTGTCGGGGTGATCTTTAGCCTTGTGATTGGCTTGGTTTTGGGCGGGCTTTCGGGATACTTCGGCGGCTGGACCGACCGCGTTATCCAGCGCACAATCGAGTTTATCCGCTCTGTACCGACGATCCCGCTCTGGCTTGGATTGGCGGCCGCGATGCCGCAGGACTGGCCACCGCTTCGGGTGTATTTCGTGATTTTGATTATCCTCTCGCTGATCGGCTGGACGGAAATGGCGCGCGTGGTGCGGGGTAGGTTCCTTTCGTTGCGGCACGAGGATTTCGTACTCGCTGCGCGCTTGGATGGCGCATCCGAGATGCGGGTGATCCTGCGCCATATGATGCCCTCTATCACAAGCCACGTGATCGCGGCGGTGACCCTTGCGATCCCGACGATGATCCTTGCGGAAACGGCGCTTTCGTTCCTTGGCCTCGGCCTTCAGCCACCCATCGTAAGCTGGGGTGTGCTGCTCAAGGATGCGCAGAACCTGCTGGCGATTACACAGGCGCCTTGGCTCTTTATTCCGGGAATTTGCGTGGTGGTGGCCGTGCTTGCTCTCAACTTTCTTGGCGATGGTCTGCGTGATGCGGCCGACCCATATTCCTAAGGTGATTTCGGATGTCTGACATGAATAATACCGTAAAACCCGTCCTGACAATTCGCGATCTTAGCGTAGAGTTTCCCGTCCATAAATCCACCGTAAAGGCGGTTGAGGGACTGTCGTTTGAACTGCGTCGTGGCGAGACGCTCTGTGTGGTTGGCGAAAGTGGGTCGGGCAAGTCCGTCACCGCGCGCGCCATTCTGCGCCTTCTCCAGAGTCCGGGACGCATCACAAGTGGCGAGATCACATTCGAGGGTCGCGATCTTACGCAAGTGGACCCGAAGGGTGCCGAAATCCGCGCCATTCGGGGCGACCGTATCGCGATGATTTTTCAGGAGCCGATGACCTCGCTTTCGCCCGTACACACTATCGGCGCGCAGATCATCGAAACGATCCTGTTGCACCGCGACATGAGCAAAGCAGAGGCCCGCGAACGGGCGATTGAACTGTTGGGCCGCGTGGCGATTCCGTCGCCCGAGGTTGCCGTAGATCGGTACGCGTTTGAATATTCGGGCGGGATGCGTCAACGCGCGATGATCGCGATGGCGCTTGCCTGTGATCCCGATATCCTCATTGCGGACGAGCCAACAACCGCGCTTGACGTGACCACACAGGCCGAGATTCTGCGCCTGATTGAGGACCTTCAGCGCGAGACCGGCATGGCGGTTCTTTTCATCACGCATGACATGGGCGTGGTTGCCGAAATCGCGGATCGCGTCATGGTTATGTATCGCGGTCACAAGGTTGAGGAGGGGTTGGTGCAAGACGTGCTCCAGCGCCCGCAAGAGGACTATACCAAGGCGCTTCTGGCTTCTGTTCTCAAGCTTGAAACGCCCCCCGAGCGCACGCGCCCCGATGCCAATGCCGCGCGCATTTATGAGGTGAATAATCTGAATCTTGTGTTCGGTCAGAAGAAAGGCGCGTTTAAGAAAGACGGCGGCGGCGTTTGGGCGATTAATGGCGTCACGCTTGATGTGCGTCAGGGCGAGTCCCTTGGGATTGTGGGTGAAAGCGGTTCAGGGAAAACGACCCTTGGCCGCACGATGCTCAGGATGCTGGAACCCACCGCAGGACAGCTTCAGTACCGCAACGCAGAGGGCGGTTTGATTGACCTCACGGCGGCGCGGCGTTCGGATATGCGGCGGCTCTATGGCGATATGCGCATGGTGTTTCAGGACCCGCATTCCTCGCTCAATCCTCGGATGACGGTGCGCGAAACCATCGCCGAACCCCTACGCACAATCGCGGGCATAAGCGCAAAAGAGCGCGACGAACGCGTTGCCGAGTTGCTGGAGCGGGTCGGGATGCCGCAATCCGCCGCCAGCCGTTATCCCCATGCGTTTTCGGGTGGTCAGCGACAGCGGATTTCGATTGCGCGCGCGATTGCCACGCATCCGCGCCTTGTTATCGCCGACGAGCCGACATCGGCGTTGGATGTGTCGCTGCGCCATCGTATCCTTGATCTTATGGCGGAACTGCGCGAGGAAATGGGCATGACGTATGTTTTCATCAGCCATGACATTACCTGTATTCGCTACTTCTGTGATCGGGTCGCGGTGATGGAGCGCGGCAAGCTTGTCGAGGTTGGATCCGCCGAGCAAATCTGTAGCGCGCCAACCCAGCCTTATACGAAACGGTTGATCGCCTCTGTGCCGCATCCGGATATGTCGCGACGCACCAAACCGCTGCCGACGGCGGCATGAGGACGTTCACGGCAAAGGCCACATCCGCCCCACGCGCCACGTTTGCCGAGGGGCCGGTGTGGCATAATGGGGCCTTGTGGTATTGCGATATGCCCGCCCAAACAGTGATCCGCATTGATCCCGCGACTGGTGCCTCAGAAGTGCGCTCTTTTGATACTGTGGTTGCCTGCCTTGCCAGTAGCGATGGTGGCCTCGTTGCGGGGACGGGCGAGGGGTTTGCGTTTTTGCCGGATGAGGGCGGCTATAGGCTGTTGGACGAGAAATTCCAAGGCCGCGATCACCGCATGAACGATGCCACGACTGATGCCAAAGGGCGATTTATCGCGGGTTCAATGAGCACGCCGCCCGATGCGGAGAACCCTGACGGGGAGCTTTGGTGTTTGGGGCGCAAGGAAGGAATGATCGACGAATTGCTTGTGCCGAATGGGCTGGCGATTTCTCCTGATCAATCAACGCTTTATATCTCTGATAGCCACCCAAGCGTTCAGACGGTGTGGCGCTGTTCTTATGATGTCGAGAGCGGGGCAATCGGCCCGCGTGAAGCGTGGATAGATTTCCACGATCTGCCGGGGCGGCCCGATGGCGCAACGATGGATATCGACGGTGGCTATTGGATTGCGTCCATTGACGGTGGCCGCGTGTGTCGGTTCCTGCCTGACGGGACGCTGGATGCCGTTGTCGAGGTTCCCGCTGCGAAAACGACCAAGCCTGTTTTCGGCGGAAATGATCGCAAAACGATGTTCATCACGACCGCCAATGTCGATGGAATTGGCGGGGAGCTTTACGCGGTTGATTTGCCTTGGTCGGGGGTCGAAACTTTCTCTGTGCGGCTGGACCAGCGGCGATAACGGCGGCGCGATCCCTCTAGGTGGGTGCGCATTGTTGCGGCTGCGGTCTCTGGATCGCGGTCAACAATGGCGTCGTGGATTGCTTCGTGCTCAAGGGTCAGACGGCGCAAGTATTCGGTGCGGGCGTCTGCGTCGGGGAATTGCGCATCTAGGCTGCGACGTGGAATGGCCGTTGCGCGGATTCCCTCAAGAAAACGCACGAATTGCGGATTGCCCGAGGCCCGCGCAACCGCGGTGTGAAACGCAAAATCCGCGTCCGAAGCGCCCTGCCAGTTCACCACTGAATCCTCGAATCCGCGCATCGCATTATCAAGCTCGATCAACCCCTGCGCTGTCATGCGGCTTGCGGCGAGGCTTGCCGCCTCTACTTCAACCGCGAGGCGCAATTCGAGCATATCAAGGATTTCCGCAAGGTTTTGCGGTGTTCCAAGAAGGGGAGAGTTCGTTAGGGGCGGGTCGGCCACAAAGATACCGCTCCCACGCCGAGAGGTCAGCCGCCCTTCGGCCTTGAGGCGCGCGATTGCTTCTCTGACGACTGTGCGGCTTACGTCCAACGCCTCGCAGAGGACCTGCTCGGTGGGGAGCTTGGTACCGGATTTTAGCTGGTTGTCGCGGATGGTTGCCAAAAGCGTGGCCGTGGCCCAATCCGTGAGGCTTCCGTCATGCGGTAGGTCCGTGAGTTTGATTTTGCGAAGGCCGTCCGCGTGCCCGATATCAATGGTTGTCATTATAAATTCCAATTTGCATGACTTATCTTAGCAGCAAACCCCTATAAACGGCAATAATTTAGTTGCGAACAATGGATGATTCCAATATGTGTATGATTAATTTATGCGAGGAGGAACACTATGCACATCGGGACTCAAATGTCGGGAGGCAAGTTCGCAGAGCTGGGCGATCCCTATCTTAAACAGCTTGCGCAGCTTGGCGTGCGCAATGTGTGCATTGATCCCGAGGGCAATCCGCATGATTGGACCGACGACATCCTTGCGCGGCATATTGATCGGCTGGATCGGGCAGGGCTTTCGCTGGATATGGTGCAGCTTCCGCTCGCGAGCCGTCCGATCTCTGAAAATCGCTCCAAGAACATCATGCTTGGCAAGAGCCCCGAGCGCGACCGCGAGATCGACTCGATCTGTCGTTTGATCGAACGCCTGGCTGTGCTGGGTGTGCCTGCGGTCAAGTACAACATGAACATCATCGGAATCCCGCGGATTGAGCCCGCGATTGGCCGTGGCGGGGCGCGCAACTCCACTTGGCGGCTTGCGGATGCTACCGATGGCGACACCCTGACCGAGGCGGGCGAGGTTTCAGCAGAGGAATTTTGGTCGCGGATTGATTATTTCCTTGAGCGAGTGGTTCCCGTGGCGGAATCCGCCAAGGTGCGCATGGCGTGTCACCCGCATGATCCGCCCACGCCCGAAGGGTATCGCGGTGTGACGAGGGTTTTGGCGACGGTTGATGGGCTCAAGAAATTCGTCCAAATGCACGAAAGTCCTTATCACGGTCTTAACTTCTGTCAGGGAACGATTGCCGAAGGCATGGTAAACCCGCGCGAGGAAATTGGCGATGCGATCCGCTGGTTTGGCGAGCGAAACAAAATCTTTAACGTTCATTTCCGTAATATTCGCGGGGGGTTAAATGATTTTCAGGAAACTTTCCCAGATGATGGCGACATGGATATGGTCGCGTCATTCAAGCTCTATCACGAGTTGGGATACCGCCATATGATCATGCCTGACCACGTTCCCGGAATTGACGGAAATGCACCGTGGGAGACTGCGTTTGCCTATTGTTTCGGGTATATCAATGCGCTGTTTCAGGCGACAGGCATTCCGCAGGACGGAGCCGCCTAATGAAACTGCTACTAACGGGTGCGAATGGTCGGATGGGCGCTGCGCTCAGGCCGCTATTGTTAGAGCGCGCAGGGGTCGAACTTGTGCTTTCCGCGCGCAGCCCGATGGAGGACGTCGCCCCGCGCGAGACTGTGATGCTGGGCGATCTGGCCGATTATGACCATGTCGCAAAGATGTTGGAGGGTGTTGATGGCATCGTTCATCTGGGTGGCTGTGCCAAGGAAAATACATTCGATGTGATCCTCGACGCCAATATTCGCGGCACCTACAATATCTTTGAGGCCGCCCGCAAGGCAGGGGGCATGCGTGTTATGTTTGCGTCCTCGCACCATGTGACGGGGTTTCATCCGCGCAGCTCCAAGCTCGGCGGCGATGCCGAAATGCGGCCAGATACGCTCTATGGCCTGTCGAAATGTTATGGCGAGTTGCTGGCGAAGCTCTATTGGTACAAGTTCGGTGTTCAGAGCGTAAGTGTGCGCATCGGGTCCTGTAACGAGCAGCCCAAAGACCGTCGAATGCTGGCCACATGGATGAGTCATAACGACATGGCGCGTCTGATTTTTGCAACATTCGATGCGCCTGAAACGGGGGCGGCGATGGTCTATGGGGTGTCGGATAATCCGGATTCGTGGTGGTCAAACGATCACGCGGATTTCCTTGGATGGAAGCCCGAAGATAGCGCCGAACCGTGGCGCGCAGAAATTCTTGAGCAGCCAAAGCCCGACCCGACCCGCCTCGGCGAGCAGGTCCAAGGCGGTGTTTTTGCCGAGTGGGGCCACTTCGAAGATCAGTAAAGCGCGGCGAGGCCTGATGGCTTCATCGAGGGCATAACGATCACGGACGCGCCATGCACGGTGCGTTCGTAAAGGTCGATAACATCTTGATTTAGCATACGAATACAGCCTGCGGATACGGCCTTGCCCAATTCAAGCGCGCTTGCGTCGCCGTGAATGCGATAGAGCGTATCCTCGCCATTCTGGAACAAATAGAGCGCACGCGCGCCAAGTGGGTTTCCTGGCCCGCCGTCCATACCGCCGTTTGCCACAGAATAGGGTTCGTACTCGGGATGGCGATCAATCATGGTTTGCGGCACGTTCCAACGCGGCCATTTGCGCTGGAATTGAAGACGTGCGGTGCCCTGCCAGTCAAAACCGGCGGCGCCCACGCTCACGCCATATCGCATCGCGGTCTCGGGACCTTGGATGAAATAGAGAAGGGCGGCATCTGGATCGATGATGATCGTGCCACGCGGGTGTTGCGGCCACGGATTGGTGATTTCTTGACGCCAGTATTTCGGATCAATAACGCCTTCGCGCACCGCCGGAACGGGGAAGGGCTCGTCATAGAGCGCGCCATAGAAAGCGGGCAGCGGCGGGAAGGTCGGGGCAGGCGGCGTAACCACCCGCGTAACGGGTTCGGAAGGCGTCATACAAGCCGCAAGGCCAGTTACCGCGCTCAGAGCAACAAAGTTGCGACGGTTCATCATGTTGGTAATTCCTTTAGATGGATCTTGCGGAGCGGCCTGCGGGAACCATACCCGTCATATTTTTAAGGCGCAGAGTGTTCATGCGCGCATAATTGGGCCAAGTTTCGCCTGATGTCCACGCGCCCCGCGCACGTGCGGCAATTTTTCGCCGCCTCGGGCGTGGATACCATTTCAGAAGCGGTAAGATGCGCTCCCTTTGCAACACTGCGGACGTCTTTTGGCGCTGCGGGTGTGGCCTTGTGCGGGTATGGCTTGCGAAGTCGCGGTCATCGACGTTGTCCTGAACAACAACTCGTGGCGCGGCACATCAAGAACGACAAGCCGCTGTTGCAATAGCAGGTTAAGCTTTGAGGAAATCGTGGACTTCTTGGCGGGTGGTGAAGCCACCCGTTCCGCCCATTTTGGACGCGGTAAGCGCACCGCAGGCATTGCCAAGTTTGAGGCGCTCGGGGGTGTCCTTTCCCTCAAGACGTGCGGTGATATAGCCCGCATTAAAGGCATCACCCGCGCCCGTGGTATCGAGCGGCGTAATGGGTAGGCTTGCGGCACGCGTGATGTTGCCGTTGATGCTTGCGAGGCTGCCTTTGGAGCCGTTTTTGAGCGCAATTTCGTTGGCACCCATCTCATGCAAACGCGTAAGCGCGGGCTCTACTTCGGCAATGCCCGTGATACCCGAAAGCTCCACACGATTGGGAAGAATTACGCTCACATAAGGGAGCATTTCACGCAGGATTTCCGTGTCCCATTTCTCGGAAGGATCCCAACCCAAATCGAGCGAAGTCGTCATGCCAGCGTCATGGGCATGGCGGAAAAGTTCAGGTAAATCGGGCTGTAAGCGTTCCTGAAGAAAGAACGACCCCAGATGCAGGTGCCGCGCCTGAGTGAGCGCGCCAAGGTCGATATCGGCCAATCCGAATGCCGCCATCGCACCATAGCGCGTCAGCAGCAAGCGATCCTCTGGATAGGCCAGCGAAACGGTTACGCCCGTCTGGACCGCAGCGTCGGTTATGATACCGGTTTGATCGACGCCCTCTTGTTTCAGAACGCTTTTGCAAAATGCGCCGTGGTCGTCATCGCCCACCTTGGCCGCCATGGCCGTAGCAAGGCCAAGCCGCTGCATCAATACACAACAAATCGCGGTCGAACTCCCGAGGGTCAAAGTCATGTCCGAGAATTCATGCTCGGTCCCGAGAACGGGCGCAGAAGTCTTGATTCCCGTAAGGATCAGGTCGGGGTTCAACTCCCCGACCGCAATGACATCAAACCGTTTAGTCATGGTTAAAACAAAACAACCTTAGACAAGTTCACAGACGCATCAGGATCACATTCGCGATGCTTGTTTGTTATTTAGGCTCTTTGTTGCTGTTACCGCAAGAGCGACAACCTGCTCTCGAAAGGTGACTGATATGAATAGTGTTTTCGTCCTTATCATGTGATTGTTTTTAGTGGACCGCTGTTTCAGACTGCTTTTATCACTCGTGCAAAAGGATACCCGATGAAGTTCCCGATTACCCTCGAAAGCCCTGTTCAATTTACCGCACCTCTGCCGGAAACTTCCGATGTGGTGATTATCGGGGGCGGCGTTGTGGGGATTTGCACGGCGCTGTTTTTGGCGCGCAAGAACGTTTCGGTGACGGTGATCGAAAAGGGGCGGGTTGCTTGTGAACAATCATCACGCAACTGGGGCTGGATTCGCCAGCAGGGCAGGGACGAGGCAGAGCTGCCCATCATGATCGAGTCCCGCCGCCGTTGGCAGGATATTGCGGCCCAAACCAAGGCAGACATTGGTCTGACGCAGGGTGGCGTGACCTATTTGGCGCGCAACGACAAAGACATGCAGGAATTTGCCGACTGGGTGAAAATCGCGCAAAACCATGGTGTTGATACGGTTCTATTTGATGAAAAGGACTGTAAGGCGGCTTATCCCGGTATGACAGATACAATGCGCGGGGCGATGTTTACGGCCTCGGATATGCGGGCAGAGCCGTGGGTGGCTGTTCCCGAAATCGCCAAGCTGGCGGTCGAAGCAGGTGCAACGATCATCGAGAATTGTGCGGCGCGGAGGCTGGATATTCAGGGCGGGCGCGTTACGGGAGTGGTGACGGAAAACGGCACCATTCGCACCAGCGAAGTTCTTCTTTGTGGTGGCGCGTGGTCGGGCCTCTTTGCCGAGGCACACGGCGTTTCTATTCCACAGCTTGCGGTGCGTTCCTCGGTTGCGGCCACCAATGTTTTGCCCCAAGTGGTGCAGGGTGGCGTAACGGACGAAGCGATTGCCTATCGCCCACGCAAGGATGGCGGCTATTCCCTTGCGGCGGGCGGGGCGCATGAGTTCTTCGTTGGTCCTGCGACGTTGAAACATGGGCGCAAGTATCTGCGGCAATTCATGAGCAACCCTTTGGGGACAGCCTTTAAGCCAGCCGCCCCGCGGGATTATCCCGATGCATGGAGCACGGCGCGCAAATGGAGTGGCGATGATCAAAGCCCGTTTGAGCGGATGCGCATCCTCAATCCCACGCCGAATATGCGCAAACTGCGCGGTGCCGCCGAGAAATTCGCGCAGCGCTATCCAGAGTTAGGCAAGGTCGAAATCAGAGCAAGCTGGGCGGGCATGATCGACGCCATGCCCGATGTTGTTCCGATTCTGGATCGTGTTCCGAACGTGCAGGGCCTGACCATTGGAACGGGCCTAAGCGGGCACGGATTTGGTATCGGCCCCGGAATCGGGCGGGTTTTGGCGGATCTGATCATGGGCAACGAGGTTGGCCATGATCTTCACCGTTTCCGCTTTGGGCGCTTTACCGACGGATCGCCGATGGTGCCCGGCCCCGCGCTTTAACTGCGGGGCTAGGCCGTTTCGGGCAGGGCGGGCGTGGGCTCTGCGCGCTTGGCTTTGCGCTCGCCGATCATCAACATCGCGGGTGTCACGATGAGGGTGAGGACCGTCGCAACAATCAAGCCGCCCGCAATTGCCGAGCTAAGCTCTGTCCACCACTGGGTAGAGGGCGCGCCGTAAACCACTTCTCTGGTAAAGAAGTTCAGGTTCACCCCGATCACCATTGGCATAAGCCCAAGCGCCGTGGTTACCGACGTCAGAACCACAGGCCGCAGACGTTGCGCACCCGTGCGCAGGGCGGCCTCGAGCGGCGAGAGGCCCGCTTTTTTCAGATCATTATAGGTGTCGATCAGAACGATATTGTTGTTCACCACGATCCCCGCGAGCGCGATCACACCGATCCCGCCCATAACCACCCCGAACGGTCGTCCCGTCACGATAAGCCCGAACAGAACCCCCGAGATCGAGAAGACGATCGCGCTCATGACGATGAAGGCCTGATAGAAGTTGTTGAACTGAATCACGAGGATCACAAACATCAAGAAGATCGCCGTAACGAACGCCCCGACAAGAAAGACCATCGCGTCGGTTTGGTCCTGTGCTTCGCCAGCGAAACTGATGTCGGTACCTTCGTCCAAGTCCATCCCGTCGATTGCCGCCTGAAGGGCGATAACCTGATCGTTCACCAGAACACCGGGAACCACGTTGGATTCAATCGTAATCACGCGGCGCTGGTCAATGCGGGTAATGGTGCCTGTGCGCGGGCTTGGCTCGAAGGTCACAAAGTTCGAGATTGGAACCAGCCCCGCAGAGGTCGGAACGCGCAGGGTTTGGAGCTTCTCAAGTGTGCGCTCGCCAGAGGGGAAACGCACGTTGATATCGACCGAGCCTTCGGCGTTACCGGGGCGATAGTCCGCCACCGTAATCCCGCGTGTAAGGAGCTGCATCGCTTGACCGAGCGTCGAAACATCGGCGCCAAATCGCGCGGCTTCCGAGCGGTTCACCTCTACGCGCCACTCCACACCGGGAAGAGGGCGGGTATCGGTTATGTCGGTAAAGCCGCCGATGCGGTCCATCTCGGCCAGTACGGCATCAACCGCCGCGTTTTGGTCATCGGTGTTTTGCGCACGAACGCGCAGGCTGATCGGTTTGCCGCCAGAAGGGCTGTTGGAGGCCGTTTGAACCTGTACGTCGATGCCGGCAATCGTTGCCATATCCTCGCGAATTTCCTCTGCAATGAGTTCGGCCGGACGGCGTGTGTCCCATTCCGTGAATTCGATCTGGACCGTTCCGATCAGGTCGGCGGCGGATTGGGTACTCCCGCCCGAGCGCGCATAGACGGACTCGATTTCGGGATACTCAAAGAGCTTTTCTTCGACTCGGCGCACAAGGGCGTCTTTTTCATAGATCGAGAAGTTATCGCGGGCGCGGACCTGCACCTGTGCAAATTCTGGCTCAACCGACGGGAAGAAGCTCACGCCGTTGCCGAATTGCCCATAGGCGCCGAAGCCCGCAATGAGGAACGCAATCGCCATAATCAGTGTTGCCCACGGGCGCAGGATTGCGAATTGCAGCACCTTTACATAGCCACCCGTGAATCCGCCAAGGTCGCGCGGATCACCGTTTTCAGCGGCGTGCAGCGTTGCTTTGTCCTTGGCCGATTGTGGTGGCTTCTTGCCGATAATTCCGCCCGTAACAGGGATGAAAATCAGCGCCATAAACAGCGATGCGCCAAGCGTCAGGATCACGGTGATCGGCAGGAATTTCATGAATTCCCCAACCGTGCCTTTCCAGAACAGCAGTGGGAAAAATACACAAAGTGTCGTCGCCGTTGAGGCAATAATTGGCCACGCCATGCGTTTGGCGGCATGGGCATAGGCGACCTTGGGCGGATCACCTTCCTGAAGACGGCGGTCGGCGAGTTCGGTCGTCACAATCGCCCCGTCCACCAGCATCCCCACCACAAGGATAAGCGAGAACAGCACGACGAGGTTCATGGTATATCCCATAAAGAACAGCGCCGTAACGCCCGCAAGGAACGCACCGGGAATCGCCAGTCCAACCAAGAGTGCCGAGCGGATACCCAAGGCCCAGACGATCACGATCATCACAAGAATAACCGCCGCGATAACGTTGGCCTCTAGGTCGCTGAGCATGGTTTCCACCTGCTCGCTTTCGTCCTGCATGTAATCCACGGAAACGGTGTCGGGCCAGTCGGCCTGTGCTTCTTCGATCAGGGCGCGCACGGCGGTGACCGTTTCGATGATATTGGCGCCAGAGCGTTTCTTGATCTCGAGCGCGTGTGCGGGCTGGCCATCAATGCGTGCGAAGCCTGTTGGGTCTTCGAAGGTACGGCGGACAGTGGCCACATCGCCAAACGTCACAACCGTATCGCCGCGTACTTTCACGGGTAGGCCCATCACGTCTTCGGTGTTCTCGATCAGCCCCGGCACCTTGAGCACGATGCGCCCTGCGCCGTTTTCAATTGCACCTGCCGCAATCAGGCGGTTGTTGCGGTTGATCTGGCTGATGAGTTCTTCGAAGCTGATGTTGTAGGTTTCAAAAACCGTCGGGTCGATCAGAACCTCAAGAAGCTCGGTCCGTTCGCCGCCCACGTCCACCTCAAGCACACCTTCAAGACCCTCGATCCAGGCGGATAAATCCTCGGAGAGGTTGTTTAAAGTACGCTCGGGAACCGGCCCCGAGAGGATAACGGTCAGGATCGGAAACAGCGCCGTGTTGATTTCGGTGACGGTCGGATCGGACGCATCTTCGGGCAGATCAGTCGCAGCGCGGTCCACGCCTTCGTTGACTTTGTCCAATGCGGCATCCGCATCAAACCCCGGTTCAAACTCAAGCTGAACACTTGCGTGACCTTCGCTGGCGTTGCTGGTCATTTGCTTGAGACCCGTGATGGAACTCAACTCGGTTTCGAGCGGCTCTACCAAAAGGCGTTCGGCATCCTCGGGGGAAATACCGTCAAGACTCGTCGAGACATAGAAAATCGGGATCGGAATCTCTGGCGAGCTTTCCTTGGGGATAGCAACATAGGAATAGGCGCCTACCAAGAGGATCATAATGAGCGTCATTATGATCACTCGGCTGCGGCTAAAGGCAGCGTCGATTATGCTATTCATTCGATCGATTCCTGCGTGCTTGTGGCGTCTTGGGCGATCTCAGTGTCGGCGTTGGCGAGGTCTGTCTCTTGAGTGTCAGCGGTGGCTGTTTCCGGCCCAAGCCCAAGCTGATCTTCGGGGACTGGGTTCACTGTTTCGCCTTCATTTACAAAGCCCTGACCGACAGAAATGATCTGAACTTCCTCTGGCAGGCCCGACACCCAGACACCATCGGTTTGCGCGCGCACGATCTCGACCTTGTGGAACGAAACCTTGTTACCATCGACCACCGTTTTCACCCCCAGAACACCGTTCGTATCAAGCGATAGAATGGCCGGAGAGACAAAGTGCGCCGTGGTTTCACCCGTTGGAATACGCAACTGTGCACTGATCCCTGCGGGGATGGCCCCGTCGGCATTCGGGACGCCGATTTCGGCAAGGAATGTGCGCGTATCGACGTCGGCACTGCTTCCGACGAACTCAACTTCGCCAGTGCCGACATCGCCGGTAATGAACTCTACGTCGGCGGATTGGCCGACGCGGATCTGGTGCAGCGATTGCTGTGGCACCTGAATTTTGATCGTAAGCGGAGCGTTATCGACCAAGCGGCCAATCGAAGTTCCGAGCGCGATAAATTCGCCCGTATCAATGTCCAGCGTCTCAAGACGTCCGGCGAATGGCGCGCGGATTTCGGTGTTCTTGATCGCTTCTGTTGCGGATTTCAGGTTGGCCTGTGCCGACGCAAGGGTTGCGCGCGCCACCGAAAGGCGGTCCACGGTTGCAACGCCACGGTCAACCAATGCGCTTGCGTTGTCGAATTCGCGTTGTGCACGGGTAAGCTCTTCTTGGGCGCGATCAAGGTCCGAACCGCGCGCGGCAATGTCGAACTTGGCAATCACTTGGCCGCTTTCAAGTTGCGCGCCCTTATCAACAAGGATCTCTTCGATCTGCCCCGAAGTTTCCGCACGCACCACCGTATCGCGATCAGGAAGCGCTTGGCCCTCGGCGACGAAATACTGCTCGATACTCTCGGCAACGGATGGAATGACCGCAACCGTCACCGGCTTAACCGTCACGGATGCAGGCTCGCTTGCCTCTGGATTTTCCGAGGGGAGGATAATGCCGCTGCCCATCCATCCGACAATCGCCACAGCAATGATTCCAGCAACCCAGCGAGACCGCGTCGAGCCGCGGTCGTTCTCGAATTTCAGTGTCTGACGTTCGTTATTATTGGTCTCTGTCATTGCTCATGTCCTTGGGGCAGGCGATTGCATTCGCTCGGATCTGGGATGCTCTCATTTGTCACACAGCATGGCGCGCAAAATGATGCGGTATTCGGTAGGGTTGGCGAGCTTTATGCTCCCCTCGGGAAGGCCCAACACGCGATCAAGCATCGCGCCCTCGGCAATCATGCGATCATTTAAAAGGGCCGCTGCCCCCTCTAGATCGCCGCCCTCAGCAATGCCAAAGGCCTTTTTTACAACATTTATGCGCGCGTTCGAATAGGCGAGAATTGTTTCTGCCGCGAGGTCCACATCAGGAACGTCAAAGCATCCTTCCTCGGCGCCATCGGCGATAATGTCCCGCAGAATCGGGCGCGCGGCGGCGCAGGAAAGCAGCAAGATGCGATGAAACTGGACGTCGTTTCCGGGCCGCAGCATCGCATCCACAAAGAACTTCAACTGATGGCTGCGCTCGGCCTTCCAGCGTGCGGTGCTCGACAAAAACGCATTGAAGCGCGCCAAGGCGTCCCCTTGCGCCGCGCTGCTTGAGGCTTCTGCGTCGTTCAGGGCCTCTTTGGTAAAGCGCTCGATAATGCCGTCGAGCAGGTCCTCTTTGGCCGAAAAGTGATGATAAAACCCACCCTTCGAGATTTCCGTCTCAGCGAGGATATCCGCAACGGTCACGTCATCCCATCCGCGCGTGTAGAACAGCGCTTGCGCCGCATCTAGGATACGTTCGCGCCGCTCCTCGGGCGCCATGCGTTGACGCTTGCGGGGGGTGTCACGGGTTATTTCAGTATTTTGCTTCATGTAATCCTTACCAACCGACGGTCGGTAGGTAGAGGCGCGCGCCCATGATGTCAAGCGGGATCAGTAGGTCAAATTCGCGTGATACCGTCCGCGATTTCCTGTGCGATGGCCTTTGCATCCACGCCGTCCCGCTCCGCCGAAACCCGCAAGCCGAGCAAGTCGGATTGATACCGCCGCGCAAGGGCGCTCGGATCTTGGTTGGAACTGATATCGCCGTTTTCTTGGGCCTGACGGAACAGCTCTGCAATATGTTGTTCCATCTTAAGCAGATGCGCGTTCGCGGCCTTGGCCAACGGATGGTCGTGCGCGTGCAGTTCCAGAAGCGTTTTCGAAAGCATACAGGCACGGGCAGGGGCCGCGTCACCCTCGACAACCGCAAGCGGCAATTGTTCGAGCGCCCCGAGCGGGCCAAATTCTTGGGTGAGGGACGTCAAACGTGCGGCGCTATTCTCGGCGTATTTCTTGAGAGCCAGTTCAAAAAGCGCATCTTTTGAACCGAATGCCGCATAAAAGCTGCCCGGTTTCATTTTCAGATTTGCTTCCAAATCCTTGAGAGACGTGCCCGCCCATCCGCGTTCCCAGAACAAATCACGGGCGCGGTCAATCAGGTCATCTCGGTCGTAGTTAGGCTTGCGTGGCATCTCTTCACCAATATTTGAGTGATCATTCAATTATATACTTGAGTGATCGCTCAAGAAAGCCTAAATAGCATCCATACACACCTCAAAAAGGAAAAAAGTCATGAAATTCCCTTCACATGATCTCGAAACAGCACCAGAAGCCTCCAAGCCGCTTTTGGAAAACTCTCAAAAAGCGTTCGGTCGTTTGCCTGGTCTGCACAAAGTTCTCGCAGAAAGCCCGCAGGCGTACGAAGGGTATCAGCTTTTGCACAAGCTCTTTACCGAAACGGATTTTGACGCTGAGGAACTCACAGTTGTATGGCAATCCATCAACGTCGAGCACGAGTGCCACTATTGCGTTCCTGCCCACACTGGCATTGCGAAAATGATGAAGGTCTCTGACGAGATCACAGACGCGCTGCGCAACGAAACACCGCTGCCAACAGCTAAGCTAGAAGCTTTGCGCACATTCACCATTCAAATGGTACGCAGCCGCGGTAACATCACAGAAGCGCAAATGAAAGCGTTCTTTGACGCAGGCTATGGCCATCGCGCGGTTCTGGATGTTGTGCTTGGTTTGGCCCAGAAAACAATGTCAAACTACATCAACCACGTTGCGCAAACACCCGTAGACGAAGTCTTCCACCCGCTCAAATGGGAGCGCGGCGACAAGCCACTCGAAGTGTAATTCGAGGTTGAATATGTGAAAGAGTTAAGGGCTAACTACGGCCCTTAACTTATCTTGGGAAAACGGATCTATCCGGCCAAGCCAATTGTCGTGATGATATCTAGGACCTGCGCTGGTTTCATATAATCAATATTATGATAATAATTTTTGACGACAATAGCCCATTTGGGCAAGCGAAGTTATTAAGAGTTCGAGCGACAATCCAAATTGGATTGCCTACATAGCCGCTCCTTTCGCTTCTACGCCATCTGCTTCTTGGAGTGTCTCTTCGAGAAGCTGAGGCGTGATGTTGGTGGCGTCGATCTCTTGGTTCGAGAGCGTAAACGTCGGGTTTGCGATCACGTTAAGTGCCGCAAATGCGTTCTCATCCGACGGTCCGCCATACGATGAACCCACATAGTCAATCAGGCCCTCATCCAGTGGCCAAGCGTTGACCTTGCCTTCCCAATCATCAACGATCGCGTTTCCAAAGCGGAAAACTTCGGTTTGCTGATATGGCACACGCGCCGCCAACCACGCCGCGCGCGCCGCTGTCAGGTTCTCGGCGGAGGGTTCAGCAACCAGCGCATTGACCGCCGTTTGAAGGCGCTGCGCTGTAATCAGGCTGTCTTCATAGTTCGCAGCAGCAATGTCGGCATATGTGCCAAGTACGTCTGAAGCCTCAAGAGCCAATGCTGGCGTCGCAAGAACGATTGCCATAGCGGTTGCGGACAGTTTGTATCGTGTCATTAGAGTTTCCCCATTGGTGGAATGTTTAACTTTGGTGCTTATGTCTTGCCGCCGAGCACGAATGCATCAAAGCCGCGTTATATTTACCGCGGCGGTGTCGGGATGCGTTTGAAAGGAATCAAGGAACGAGAAAATACCCGCACCTAATCCAAGATCAAATTTCGGAAATATGTTCGGCAGATCGTCTAGAGTATCTAACCAAAATGATACGTTTTGGTTGGGCAGCATAAGGAAGTCCTAACATAATTCATGTGTCGGCTTCCCCTTCTGAGCGACGAGGTGGCTTGACTTGGCCTAATCCTGAGCGAACTAGTAGGATATGTCAACCGGATAGAAACACGCGATCTAAAAATAGGTCCGCGTCAATGAAAGCAAGCGCCGCCCCGTATCAGAGCGGCGCCCATATCTTATGAGAACGCGCGGCGCATTGCGGGGATGCGGGAGATGACAACAAAGTCCAGCGCAAGCACCGCAAGAAGCGTGACGCCCGCCATCGGAAACGCCAGAGAAACCAGCAAGCCCACGACAATCGCGCCCTTCCATTGCGGCATATCGCGGGGCATCGGTGGTGCCGCAAGGCGCTTTGCTTTGTTCGGGCGGCGCATCCACCACATGACTGCGCCGCTCACGCTCACGAAAATCACCGACAGACAGAACACCGTATTCAGCACGATATTCCACAGGCCCATGTCTCCCTCATGAAAGGCAATCCCGACGGCCATGCCCTTGCCGTACACCGAATAATCCGCAAATTTCACATCGGCGAGGATTTTGCCCGTGTACTGATCAATATGCACGGTGCGATCATTTGTTGGGCTTGTGCTGTCGTTGCTCATGGTATCGCGCGAGATGGTCCAGACGCCCTCTTTTCCATTCGGAAGGTTCAGTTGAAAGCGGTTCTCAAACCCGATCTGGCGTGCGAAAGCGGTCACTGTATCAAGCGTAACGGGCATTCCATCGGCCAATCCCCTCGCGCCGGAATCCGACCCTGACGCGGGCATCGGTGTTTGCTCTAACGCCCAAGGCACCTCTTTGATCGCGCCGTGGTTCATGCTTGCGTGGATGGAATCAGAGGCGGGAGCGGCGTATTTTTCTGCGGGGAAAGTGCTCCAGGCCTGAACGAATTTTTCGCCCCAAATTCCCGCCCATGACAGACCCGAAATGAGGAACAGCACCAACAAAAGCGAAATCCACGCACCGACCGTGGCGTGTAGCGTTTTCCAAAGAGCGCGCCCCCGTGCCGCAAGATTAGGGACCAACACGCGCACGCCCTGCCCTCCGCGCGGCCACCAAAGGTACAGCCCCGTCGCGATCAAAACCATGGCAAGCGACGCCGCAATCTCGATCATCCGATCACCCGTCACACCCAACAAAAGCGTGCCGTGCACCTTGTTGGCAAAGTCATACCACCCCTCGCGGCGGGGCATCTCGGCGAGGATTTCGGCAGTATAGGGGTTCACCGCAACCATGACGGCATCCGCGCCACTATCGACCCGAAGAATCGCCGCTAGGTCATCAGCGCGCGGAGCAACATATTGCACCAGCTTGCCATCCGGAACGGCATCAACCGCCGCCTCGGACAGCACAGAAACCGCCATCGGCACACCGTTTGGCTCAACGGCGATCCACTCGCCATCTCGGCCTGCGATCACACTCACCCAGAGCATAATCAACCCCGTCAGGGCCAGCATAATCAGGAAAGGAATGACATATAAACCAGCATAGAAATGCCAGCGCCATGCCGCGAAATAGAACTTATTCGAACTTGTCGTACTCTCGGCCACAGGTGCCTGAGTTGGGTCGATAGAAACCATCTGGGTTCTCCACTTCGTGCCGCCCTGTCGCACAGGGGGCGAATTTTGATTTAGTCATGTGAGGGAAAATCAAACGAAGTGAGGGGGTGCGCGCACAGAGCGCGATAAATCGGTATTCTCAAACGCCAGAATCTGCGCAAACACAAACTCCAACGGCGAGGATGTCGTCAAAAGCGCCCGCGTGTGCGGCCATTCAGGCTCAACCAGTATCGCGCCCGTTACGATCCGACAAAACTCACAGATCCCCGAACCTTGGTGGATGGTGCTGTCGGCATCGGAACAGAGATCTTCGATGCTACCGCCAGCCTGAAGGTAGTTCTGTAACTCAAGATCATAGTTGGAGGGCGCAAGCCGATGTGCAAAGCTTGATGTCGCCATGGCAAACACGAATACCAAGGAGACCAAAAGCTTTGTAAATTGTGCACGGATCAAACGCATAGCCGCGTATTTACCGTCTGATTCCTCAAAGGACTAGCATTATCTCTGCGACATAAACGAACCCGCGGCGCGGCTTGATTTACGGCGATAGTTACACTATATACTGTCATATCTACCGTAAGGAGTGACGCCATGCAGATTACAAACTTTGCCGAAGGAGGACAGTTCGAGCCTCGTAAAATCGCGGCCGCTCTGCGGACCTCGGCGGATGAAATCGCGATGACAGTCGGGCTTAGCAAAGACGCGCTTCAGCGGCGCACGCGGATTCAATCAGACAAAACGCAGCGCCGTTTGCGCGAACTCGTTGAGGTGCTGAACAAGGTCGTGCCCCGCTTTGGAACGGAACTCATTGCCTATGCGTGGTACCGCTCTGAACCCCTCCCTGGATTTGACGGGCGGACCGCGATGCAGCTTGTTCAAGAGGGCAAGGCGCAACAGGTTCTGGAGTATATCGACGCCGTTGATGCGGGCGTTTACGCCTGATGCCGCTGACGGACGGGCGTTATGTGGGGCCGCTTTATCGGGCGTTGAACCCCGTTTATGCACGCGAGCCGCTCTCTGGTCGTGGCGCGAAACTCTATGGCGGACGATTCAATCCCAAGGGTACGCCAGCGCTCTATACCGCGCTTGATCCTGCCACCGCGCTAAGCGAAGCGAACCAAGTCGGGAGCCTGCAACCCACGGTGCTTGTTTCCTATCGCGCCGAAATCGGGCCGATATTCGACACCCGCGATCCAGATTTACTCAATCATTATGGAATGACGGCCGATATTCTCGCTGATCAGGGCTGGCGCGCAGCGATGCTCGACAAACGCGCCGTTCCCACCCAGATTTTCGCCAAGACTCTCATCGCCGAAGGTTACGCGGGGCTGCTGGTGCGCAGTTATGCCAAGGGGACGTCGGCGAAGAACCTCAATTTCGTCCTGTGGCGCTGGATGTCCGACGGATGCACGCTTGAGGTCGTGGACGATGAAAACCGACTTGAGCGTATGTAAACGCCCGCCCAAAATGAGAGGCGGGGCGCGTAGGCTTAGAACGGGCGGATGCTTCTTGTAAGGCAATTCACCCCAAGGACGTGCCGCTTACGGCAAAGTCGGTCTTTACCGATATTCATATCATCGGACATATCTTCAACGTCGATGATCGCGCCTCTGCCCTGATTGAAGGTTTTCAGGATCGACTTGAGCTGGCCTCCGAAAACAACGCAAGTAATTGTCGCACCGCGTTTATCTTTGATAGCGCAGAAGAGACCCCCTACTCCATTGGATACCGCGCGCTCTTGCGATACGGCGACCTTTACGCGCAAAGGGCAACACTTTGCCAGCGGGTCGATGGAGACCCTCCTGACACAAGAGAACATGCGCACAGTTTTCCGCGTGACCGGAGCGCTTGAAAATGGCGCGATGCGGATCAATTCGCCACTGCGCTAGCTTAGGCGCAGAGCAATCCTTCTCGCATGGTCAACAATCGCCGCGCGGGCTTCATCGATCCGTGCTGGCCCCGACGTTTCAGCAGATCAGGGAACAGCGCCACAACCTCATCACGCGCGGGTTCGCTTAACATGTTCACGCTGTATTCGCTCACAAGAAAACTCTCGGCAGCGCAGCCATCGGCGAACACAATCTCATGAGCGTCAAACATCATGTGGAAATAGGTCACCTGCGCCACCGGAACCTGCCGAACGGTAGTGCCATTCACCAGCGCCTTGGCCGGAACCAAAACGCTTGCTTCTCCAAAATAGAGTTCTAAGACAGCGGACTCTATCAAGACCCGATGCTGTGGTGACAAAACAAGTCCTCTAGAATTCCCGACAGTGCCCGCGTCGAATACAATCGGCGCAAGCGCGCCTACTCCTGCAACGGTGCTTTTGCCGATCCATATAATGGCTTGCTCGCCCCTACTCTCGGTCACTACAAGATCACCGATTTTCAAACCTTCGATCGCCACTTCACCATCTGGTGTCGCAATACGTGCTCCCGCTGCAAAGCATGGAACGGGACTCACGCGTATCTCTTCAAACCCGCCGAAATCAAACGTCCGAGTTATTCCGTTGGCATCGGTATAGGTTACACGCCCGTTCCCCGGCGACCATTCCGTATAGGTCGTACCTGGAGGGAGGTAGAGAATATCGTAGCCATTCCCTCCCGCAACATAGGCAGGAGGTTTGTCAGAGTTAAGATCTTCGGCGGTGACATAAACCACGTCATTCCCGCTACCAGCCGTAATGGATCCGCCGCCGCGTACGCCATAGATCGTGTCATCTCCAGATCCCGCATCAACGTAATTGTCGCCACTCCCTTTGTGGATGACATCGTTCCCCGCTCCACCAAATAAGTTGCCGCCTGCCGCACCGCCATAAATCGTGTCATCTCCCGCACCACCGTCAAGGTTGTCGGTACCGGCATTGCCCGCATGAAGCGTATCGTTTCCGTCACCGCCCAACAAAATGGTCGAGGAATCGCCCGCGTAAAGTGTATCGTCTCCTCCGCCACCGTTGATCGTAGCAAATCCCCCGCCGGCAGGGCGCGTATCAACAAACGTATCATCGCCAGAACCACCGATATATCCGAAAGAGTTGATATCTTCGGCACCGCTGACTTCGCTATTGTTATCATTACCGCGGAAGGCCACGAAATTGCTGAACGATCCACCTGCGAGATCGCTGTTGTTGACGGTATAAACCGCTGGAGGGTTCGTGCTTTCGTCGGTAAATATGATCGACGTTGCGGTCATCGTGATCTGAATGTCGTCACTCAGACCCGAGGCATCAATCGTGCTGTCAGTCGTCACATTCTGGCTGGCCCAGAACGCGGGATCGTTATAATTACTATCGGTTAGAACTATGAATACTGGCATGACTTCTACTCGTGACGGCACGCGGTTTACAAAATACCCCTCTAGAATACCATAAAATGCTAGTATCACCTAAAGACCGCAAATGCGGCACCCGTGTTCACTGATTAGCTAGCCGGCGTGTTAGCTCGAGGCGTAGTACCCTTGCCACGTGCCAATAAAGTCATCATTGTTCTTGAACGCTTAGCATGATCGGAGGGCGTGATGGACCAGATCAAGGGCGGCTGCCAATGCGGCAAAGTGCGTTTCATGACCCCGCCTGACGCCATTCGCGTTGGCATATGTCATTGTATGGATTGCCGAAAACACCACGGAGCACTGTTTCATGCCTCGGCGATTTTTCACAAGGATGCGGTCGAAATCCACGGTGAAACGCGGGCCTACAGGGGGCGTAATTTCTGCCCTGAATGTGGATCATCGGTGTTTTCATTCTCAGACAACGAGATCGAAATCCACCTCGGCGCGCTCGACCAACCCAACCAATTCAAACCCACCTATGAACTCTGGACCTCGCGCCGCGAGGCTTGGCTTCCGACGTTTGCCCAAACCAAAACCTACGAGGCCGATCGCTAGGCCGCTGCGACTACGGGCGGCTTGGGCTGTTTATCAACCGATAGCCTGAAAACATCAGGCCGCGCATAGTGGCCGGTTACATCAAACTTGCGGCGCGATGCGGCGGCTTGTGCAACATCGATATCACAGAACAATATCCCCTTCTCCTGATGCATCGGCCCTGCGGCTACTCCGCCGAACGGTTTGTAGACAACTGCGTCTCCGGGATTAATCCACTCGTCCTGATTAGGGAAAAGCTCATCATAATAAGGGACTGTTTCGGGAATATCAGCGACTTCAATCGCCGTGGCACAACCGATCACCCAACATCCCCCCTCTCGGGCGATGTGCTGCATCGTTGCAAGCCAAGTATCGCCACTATCCCATGTGGGTGCGAGATAGATGTCAATGTTCTGGGCATACATCGCATACCTTGCGAGCGGCATATAGTTCTCCCAGCAGATCAAAGCTCCAATACGTCCGACTGCTGTCTCGACCACGTTTAGCCCGGCCCCATCGCCAAAGCCCCAAACCATGCGCTCGGGGTTGGTTGGCATCAGTTTGCGATGGTTATTCAAAATGCTGCCGTCCGCATCAATCGTTACACAGGCATTGTAGAGGGTCGATCCAGACACCGCGCCGTCCAACTCGTTATATCCCGCAACAATAACGATACTGTTCTCGCGCGCGGCCTCCTGAAGTGGCTCCATTTCTCCTCTGGACCGATCAATCGAATTGGCCTGCAAAAGCGCAAAAAGCTCGTCGGTCTTGCCCATGCCTGCACCGGGCGCAAGGCGCCAAACAAAGGTTGGATATCCCGGGAACCATGCTTCTGGAAAAACGATCAGCTCCGCTCCATCCTTGGCGGCGCGCGCGACTAATTCTACAGCGCGCTCCATACTTGCCTGACGGTTCATGAATACTGGCGGTTCTTGTACAACTGCGGTTTTCATAGCAACTCCTTTCAACTTATCCAAAATAGTTCAACGCCGCTTTGTTACCCTTCCCGGTAAAGGCGGCACCCATTCCAAAGAGTTGTCGCAAACCCAATTTCGCGCTAGTCTAGAAACTGTACCACCGACATGATTACGTCGCGGTTCGCCTACTAAGTTCAGGTTTTTCAAACGTGATGGAGGCAAACTATGCGTGGAAGTTACGGCCAGTTTTGCCCGATCGCGATGGCGACCGAGGTATTGTGCGCGCGCTGGACGCCCCTCCTGATTCGAGAACTTCTTTGCGGAAGTACGCGGTTCAACGACTTGCGGCGTGGCGTTCCGCGCATGTCGCCAACTCTGCTATCCAAACGTCTCACCGAACTCGAAAAAGCGGGGGTGGTCTATACCCGAGAAATAGCCAAAGGTACTAAGGAATACCGACTCACACCCGCGGGCCAAGAGCTTCGACCACTGATTATGGGTATGGGGGCGTGGGGCCAACGATGGGTAGAAAGTGAGCTATCTCTAAACAATCTGGACCCCGAGTTGTTGATATGGGACATGCATCGCGGCCTCAAAATTGAACCACTCCCCGAGCGGCGCGTCTGTTTGCAATTCGTATTTCTCAACCTCCCAGAACATCGTCAAAACTATTGGCTCCTTGCCGATCCAAATTCGGGCGTCGAGGCTTGCTATGTCGATCCGGGACTCGACGTAGATCTTTATGCCGCGTGTAGTCTTCGCACTATGACAGCGATTTGGATGGGGCTTTTGACTGTACAAAAAGCAATACATCACGGACAACTTGAGCTTACGGGTACCCAAGAAATCGCGACGCAAATGCAAGATTGGTTAGGCCTAAGCCCCTTTGCGAGTATTGAACGCCAAGCGGGCTAGAGAGGAGATAGCACATGGAATTTTCTGCCAAAGTCCGCACCTGTCTGACCTTCGAAAAAAACGGCCACGAGGCGGCGGAGTTTTATGTTTCGCTCTTACCCAACAGCGCAATTGAAAACAGGATCTATCCCGATGAAAACGGCGCGCCGATGGTCGTTGAGTTTAACCTAAGTGGCGCGCCCTATATGATCCTGAACGGCCCGTCCTTCCCCACAAGCGAGGCGGCCTCAATCTCGGTATTGACCGAGGATCAGGAAGAAACCGACCACCTTTGGGCCGCGCTCATCGCAGATGGCGGCGCCGAGAGCCAGTGCGGATGGCTTAAGGACCGATTTGGTATTTCGTGGCAGATCGTGCCCAAAACTTTGCCTCTCCTGCTGAACAATCCCGACCGCGAAGGCGCGGACCGTGCGATGCGGGCCATGCTTACAATGAGTAAAATCAACGTCGCCGCAATTGAGGCGGCTTTTAACGCAAAATAGTGGAGGAAATTATGTCCTACGTAGATGGCTTTATTGCCGCTGTCCCTAATTCAAACAAAGAGAAATACATCAAACACGCCAAAGAATCCGCCGTGGTGTTCAAGGAATACGGCGCCACCAGCGTCATCGAAAACTGGGGCGACGATGTGAACGACGGCGAGCTAACATCCTTCCCCATGGCCGTGAAATGCAAAGAGGACGAAACCGTCGTTTTCTCATGGGTTGTCTGGCCGTCGCGAAAAGCGCGCGACGAAGCGTGGGAGAAAATCATGGGCGATTCACGCATGTCCATGGCGGAAATGCCGTTCGACGGCAAACGCCTGATTTATGGCGGCTTTGAAACCGTGCTAGAGGGCTAGCAATACGCCATATCGCCGTGGTGGATCAGGTCGCACATCGGCCAATAGAACGCGCGCCTCATAGGCATAAATCGAGAGCGATTTGAACGCAGGCTCTACATCGCCTCTGTGGCGATTTTTCGGGCGAGGTTCTGAATCAACTGGCCGCGCGCTCGCGAAATCGCCAATGGGCCACCCTTTGGATCGAACGGAACACTCAGCGCAAAAGAGCCCGCGCGGTCGCGGCCACCCTCGGTTGAGCCGACGAAATACTGCCCCGAACCTCGGTACACCCCATCTGCACCCGGGAGCAATTCGTCCATCCGAACCTCCAATCGCGCTTGGGGGCGGGTCTCAAACGGCCACGGCTCTGACGCCACACGCGCGCCCGTCAGTGCTGCGATATTACGGCTTAGCTCAAGCGAAATCGCCCGCACCGGAATATCGGCCCAAAGCGCGGAACCCGCAGTGCTCAGCGATCCATCCGAATTCTGAATCGTGATCTCTTCGGCGGCGGCATACGATGGCAAAGACACATCCCGCACCTCAAGCGAACGGACCGAAGTATTAACGCTACCGCTGATTGGCGGGGTCGTGACGGGATACAGCACCGACGACGAACACGCGGCAAGCAGCGCAAGGGAGCAAACAAATGGAGCGAGCAGTCTCATATTATCTTCCTAACAATAGCGAATTCGGGTTGCGTTGAATGGTCCGCGCAAGGTCACTAATCGCCCGCGCCGCAAGTTGCAGTTCGCGCAGGGCATCCTTGGCGCCACGGTTAATGTCGGAGCTTGCATCATATGTCTGGAGCGTTGAACTGGCCTGCGACAGAACGCGGTTCATCCGTTCGACCAGCGCGGGCAACTCTTGGGTTGAAACCGCAACCGCATCCGCCGCATCCCGCGCCGAGGCAAGGGCTTCGTTGGTATTTGTAACCGCCCCACCCTCGCGAAGCTCTTTCAATGTTTCGCGAATTTCCGAAAGGGCCGCCGAGAGCGACGCCGGCAATTCCGCCGTTGCGTCCGAAGCAATCAAGCCCGCCGCCGCATCCAGAACCTCGTTCGCGGAGGAAACGAGCGCCTCAACTTCGAGCGCTTCGGCCTTGGCGGTCACTGCTTCCAACCGCTCGATCAAATCGGGCACGCCCGCAATCGCGGTATCCACACCACCCGCTGCATCCGCCGCCGCCTCAAGCGCATCGGCAAGTTTCGCAATCGCCTGCTGTTCTTCGAGTTCGGCCAATAGGCCATCGAACCGCTCAAGCGCTTCGTTTAGCTGAACCGGCACGCGCTTGGCCTCTGGCGAACCAACAAGGCCACGCGCATCGCCAATCAACCCGCGCAAATCCTCTGGCGCACCGCGCAATGCATCATCGGTAAAGAACGCATTCGCAGAGTCCATCAAGTCAATCGCGCTCGACAAAAGATCCTCAATCGGAAGGTTGTTGATCCGCGTGAAAACTCCCTCAGCCGAGGCCGCTACATCCGAAATCTGGCTCTGGGTCGATGGGAAGATCGGGAACGGATCGCCCGACATATCCACTTCGGCGGGTGGCGCGGTTTCATCCACGATCAGCTCAATCTTGAGGCCCCCCGTCAACAGGCTCGCCGATGCCAGCCGCGCCCGAAGCCCTTCGGACACCTGATGTTGCAATAGTGCAAGCGCACCCTCGGTGGTTGTATCTGTTTCAAGCCCTAATCGTGCAGGCTGTATCGCAATTGTCGCATTCAGGCGGACGTTTTCATCGCCATATTTCTCTGAATCGACGACCCCTGCGATGTTCGTGACCTCGCCCACCTTCAGGCCATTCCACTCAACCACGGCACCGTTTTTCAGGCCCGCAACATTGTCGGAAAACACAACGGTCATCTCAAGCGCCTTGGCGTCTGGCCCGCTAAAGACACTGGCGCGCGCTTCGCTTTCGTTTGAGAAAACCTGAAACACATGCCCGTCCTGAACCACGCGACCGCCGGACACAATCGTATCAAAGGTCAAGCCGCCAGAAACCAACGACGTGAGCGATTGGAACTGAATCTCTGCTCCGCCTGCTCCGACATTGAATTCAAATCCCGACACATCCCAGAACCGCGTTTTGTCACTGATCAGATGACGGAAATCATCATAAATAACGGCCTCTGAAATGGCGAAATCGCCGTTGGGAACGATACGCGCACGCCCGATGCGGCCCACTTCGATCCCACGAAACAGGATCGACGCATTATCCGTCAGCGCCGTGCCCCGCCCCGAGCGCAGCGTAAGTTGCAAGCCGCGCTCACCCGGTCGGATCAATGGCATTTCATCCAGACCGACAAAGGATTTACTACTTTCACCGATGATCTCGTCCCACGACCCTTCGATGAAAACACCGCTAATTACGGTATCCAGCCCCGAAATCCCCTGTGCGGTTACCTGCGGGCTGACGACCCAGAATTTCGCGCCACTATCCACATAGGGCGCGACATCCTTGTGCAACCGAACAGACAAAACAACAGAATCCAACCGCTTGGCAAATTCCACTTTTTCAACTTTTCCGACGGTCACATCGCGATAGCGCAGCTCGGTTTTGCCAGCCGCGACTCCTGTGCCGTTTTCAAAGGAAATCTCGATCAACGGCCCGCGCCGTTCAAACGCCTGCCACGCAATTCCGAGCGTAATCACAAGCGCCAAGATCGGAATGATCCAGACAAGAGACGGTGCCGACCAGAACGAAGATTTCTTGGATTCAATTTTAACGGGCGTAGGTGTACGCGTCATTTATGTGCGCTCCTCGTGGGCTTTTTGTTCAACATCCCAAATCATCCGAGGATCGAAATTAGAAGCAGATAACATCGTAAAAATAACCGATAAGGCAAAGAAAAGGCTGGCAGGCCCGGGATTAATTGTCGCTATTGTATTCAGTTGCACAAGCGACGACAGGATAGCAACGACAAACACGTCGATCATGGACCAGCGCCCAATATATTCAACAACTTCAAAGAGCATATGCCGCTGCCCCTTGGGTACAACGGACCGATGGTGCACGCTAATTGCCAAGAACGCGATCGACAGAAACTTCCCCATCGGGACCATCACACTCGCGACCAAAATCACAAGCGCAACCACGTAGGAACCATGATGCATCAGATCAATCGTCCCGCCGATAATTGTGTTTTCCTGATCAAACAGCAATGTGCGGGTCACAAGCATCGGATAGACATTCGCAGGGATATAGAGGATCAAACCCGCAAACCACCACGCCCAAACGCGCTGTAAACTTCTGGGATCACGGCCAATAATCCGCGCGCCGCAACGGCCACAGGTCTCTTGCCCCTCGGGCCAGACCTTGGTGCAACGACGACAGGCAACAACCCCGACGTCGCGCGCCGTTAACGTTTCGTCTCTGGGTCCAGCGCGTTCCATACCGTCCACCTACACATGAAATTGTCCTGAACGACAACCAGAATAACCAGTGCCGCAAACATATAAAATGCCGGTCCCGTGTGAAGATCGGCCAAACCGGCAACTTTGGTTAACGCCACCGCACAGCCAATCGCGAAAACCTCGGCCATAGACCACGGGCGCAGAACCTCGGAAATCTGGAACGCTTCCATCGCATAACGCGCAGGTGGGCGGTCCGCGACGATCGGGATTAGCACATAAAGCACCAGCAGAACGCGAAGAAGCGGAATGATGATAATCAACGCGAGCGTGAACATCGACACCGCGATCAGCGGCCCGTGCCGAAACGCGAGTGCGGCATCAATGATCGAAACGGCGTTCATGGTTCCTTGCGCCTCGATGCTCAGAAACGGGAATACCGCCGCCGCAATGATCAACACCACAACGGCGAGAGATACCGCGATGATCTGAAGCCCCGCCTTGCGCCGAGGCGCAATCAGCACCGTATGGCACCGCGAACACACCGCGCGTTCACCATGATGAGGACGGATAATCTGGTAAACCGCGTCGCACTGCGGACACACGATCATTTCCCCCTCAGGGGATTTTTCTGGCGTAGCGCGTTCAAGGGTGGCGGAATCTGACATTATAGATTCTCAATATCAGGGGCGCCCCTTTGGCGCAAACCTTTGCGACTTGCGGGTAAAATCTGTGGGCACTAAGCTCCCCCAAATTGGTTAACACGGGGGGCAGACGATGCGCATTCTCTTTACAGGCGGCTCAGGCAAAGCGGGTAAATACGCGTGCCGATATCTGCGCGATCAAGGGCACCGCGTGGTAAACGTGGACCTTACGCCATTGGTGGAGGACGGCATCGACAACCTGATCGCCGACATCACGGACTCTGGCGCGATGTTTAACGTCATGACGAGCTACGCAAATTTCGACGACCTCGACCTTGGAACAGGCGCACCGAAATTCGACGCGGTTGTCCACTTTGCCGCCGTGCCGCGCATTCTCATTAACCCCGATCACGAGACTTTCCGCGTTAACACAATCGGGACCTATAATGTAATCGAAGCTGCGGTCAAACTTGGCATCCCCAAGGTGATTTTCGCGTCATCCGAAACTACCTACGGCGTCTGTTTTGCCGATGGCGAAGTCCGTCCGGATTACCTGCCCGTGGACGAGGAACACGACGTTAACCCAATGGACAGTTACGGCCTGAGCAAAGTGGTAAACGAAAAGACAGCCCGCGCCTTTCAGCGCCGCTCGGGTATCGATATTTACGGCCTCAGAATTGGCAATGTGATCGAGCCGCACGAGTACGAGAACTTCCGCGAATATTTTGCCGATCCCGCAGTGCGTCGCCGCAATATTTTCTGCTATATTGATGCGCGCGACCTTGGCCAAATCGTAGACCGCTGCCTTGCGACCGACGGGCTTGGATTTCAAATCTTCAACGCGGGGAATGACACCAATTCTGTCGATATCCCGAACGAAGAAATCATCAAACGCTTCTATCCTGACGTAAAAGTTACCCGCGATCTGGACCCGCAAGAGGCGCTCTATTCCAATCGCAAAATCCGCGAGGTTCTCGACTTTGAGGAAGAGCACAACTGGCGCAAATACGTCACGCCCTAAGCGATGCAGTGGGTCTCCAGCGTTTTGAATTTTGACAAGTTGAGCGCCTGCCCCGTTGCGTTTGACACAACGACCAAATCCCAATCGCCCGCCTCTGCGGCAGGCGCATCAATCAGCAATGCATCGATTTGCGGCAGCGTAGAGTAGAGATACCCAAGGTTATGCCCACGCAATTTATCAGGCGAAAGACACGGATCAAACACCCGCACATCATACCCCGCCTCTAACAATTTGCGCACCAAATCAATGTTCGGACTCTCGCGAAGATCGTCCGTCCCCGCCTTGAACGCTAGCCCCGCCATGAGGATTTTCGACCCCGCTTCGGCATGGCGCGTGATGTGATCAAACTGATGGTTTTTGTGCGCCTCATTTGATCGAAGCAAGCTGTCCACCAGATGCGTATTCGCACCGATGTCGTTGGCAATATACTGAAACGCGCGCACATCTTTGGGCAAACAAGCTCCGCCAAACGCCCCGCCTGGGCGGGTGTAATACGGCGAGATATTGAGCTTGGTATCCGCCACGAAAATCTTGTGAACCTGCCGCGCCGATATCCCCATTTTCTGGCAGACTCGCCCGAATTCATTGGCAAAGGCCACCTTCACCGCGTGCCATGAATTGTCCACGAACTTGGTTAATTCGGCCTCCTCAAATGGGGTCACGAACACCTCTGCATTAATGTTAACGTTCAGGGCTTGGAGCACTTCATTTGGCTTGCCGTCAATCGTGCCAATCACCACTTTGGGCGGGTCGAAATAGTCGGAAATCGCCTGCGCCTCGCGCAGAAATTCGGGGTTATAAACGAGCGTCACATGCGCCGCCCAATCCGCCCCAAGGGTGGCCACAAAAATCGGGATTATTAACTTTCTCATCGTTCCGGGCCGCATTGTCGAGCGGTACACAACCGTCACCGGCGCAAGCGGTTTTTCCCGCGCAAGGGCCGTTCCGATCTGGCGCGAAACATCCGCAATATAGCGCATATCGTGCGCACCATCGACGCCACTGGGCGTGCCGACACAGACAATCGCCATATCCGCATTCGCGAGCGCATCAGGAACAGATTTCGTCGCCAAGAGCCGCCTCGCTTGCGTGCTCGGCGTCATCAATTCCTGCAATCCCGGCTCCTCAAATGGCGCGATGCCGTTGTTCACATCCGCGATCTTGGAATCGTTAACGTCAACGCCGATAACCTCGTGACCCTCGCTCGCAATACAACACGCCGCCGTAAAGCCCACATAGCCCATCCCAAAAATCGCGATCTTCATGCCTGTTTTCCTTTGAATATTATGCCCCGCAACGCCCATCGCGCGTTGCGTTAGAAGCGCGTTAAACGGCCGCGCCTATAACCGAATTTCCGAAATCAATTCAGGAGATTCCCAAATGATCGACCGCTACCGAGGCATCACCCCCACCACCAACAGCCCCGCAATCGACGCCTTTGCCATCGCGCCAAATGACGGCGCCGACCTCGTGGAAGTTCCGCGCGCGATCTATGTCGGTCAGGGCGGCACCATCACCGCAATCACCCGCGAGGGCAGCCAGGTTACCCTCGAAAACGTCCCCGCAGGGACAGTTCTCCCCATTCGTTTGCGCAAAGTTTTCGCCACAGGAACCAGCGCGCAATCCTTGGTAGGGTTCGTGTAATGATGGGCTTGGGGACGCAAATTTGGCCCTACCGCGCGCTGCAAAATGACCTGCAGGGGACCAAAATGTTCTGCGATTTCACCACGGGGATGGCCGCGATCGACGGGCAATCCGTCCCGATCGAGAGCGTATTTCAATGCACGCGTTCGACCGTCGGGCGCCTTGCGGACGGCACGCATTTCGCGCCAGACACTCTGCGCCGCTCGTCGCGCGGACTGTTGATTGAGGAAGCCAGAGAGAACTACTTTCTCAACAGTTTCGCGCCCGCGACCCAATCGATTGCCTTGGCCGCGGGCACCTACACCGCATCGGTCGGCACGGGTGGAAGTGTGGCAATCTCGGGCGACGCAACCCTCGCGACGGCCAGTTCCCAAAGCTTCACCCTCGCCCAAGCGGGCACCATCACGGTGACGATTTCGGGGGCTCCGCAATGGGTGCAGGTTGAAAATGGCCCCTTCGCCAGCTCGCCAATTCCAACGAATGGAGCCGCTTCCACACGTGCCGATGATTTTGTTGTTCCGCTGGATTTGGGATGGTTTTCGCCCGAAAACATGACCTTCAGCATCGAGTGGGAGCAACGCCAAAGCGGCGCATTCGCCCAGAATGGCGTGAGCAACGTGGTGCGATGGGCGGGCGACGCGGGCTATTCGCGCATCCGCGCTGGCAGCACAAGTTTCGCCCAGATCCGTAACCAATCCGGCGCCTTGGGTTTGAACTCTGGCGTTGGCGGCGCGACCGCGGTCGGCATCCACACCATGACCCTGACCACCTCGGGCGAAACATTGCAAATCGCGTGGTCCGACAGCTTCAACGGCACGAGTGGCAGCGCGACTTCCACCGATGGCCCTGCTGCCGATCATGTCACTTCGCTTTATCTCGGAAGCAACGCGACGAGCGAGTTTTTGAACGGTTGGATTCGGAAAATTACGGTGCAATAGACACACATTGGTCCGCCCACGGGCGGGCCAAACCCTAGGTTTTGAACAACAAGCGGATCAACCGCCTCCGCCGATCCGAATTGAACAAATAGTCAGAAACCAACAGCGAAAACGAAGCGCCCGTGATCCGCGCGGCCTCGACGAAATCACCAAATTGGCACCGCGCGTCTACACGCTCCGAGAATCCAAGCTCTGCCGCTTCCCGACCGCAAATCCGATACGCCACCCAGCTTTCCAATCCCGTCACTTTCTTCGGCTTTTTTCCCTGCATCGACGAGTTGCGACCGAACGATCCAAGGCAGGCAACCCGCTGCCCTATCCCAAGAAAATTGGAAATCTCGGTGGTTGTTTCGGGCGTACGCCGCACCAAGTCTTCGTATCGAATGAACTTAACTTGCGACGGTTTGCGCGCGCTCCAAGACGCCGCGTTCTGCGCAGCGCGCTTCCACGCGAGCGCTAAAACCATTGGGTTATAGCGCCGCGCATCGTGCCACCATCCGTCAACATTTTTGTATGACGCCAGCATCGCATCGGGTTGACGCAATTGGCACAGAACTTTGGCATCGGGAAATCCCGCAAAAATACGCTCTAGGTGCTGATGATCTTGCGGCGTGTTCCACCCCCAAAAATCCGCCCCCGCAAGTTCCGCTGCCCGATGTAAAATCTGGCCGATTACATCACTCCAAAGGATGCCTTCGTCCCACGGGCCATTTGCTAAGGATTTCACAATCGCCAGATCAGCAAGCGATAGGTGCACGGGTTGTTCAAGCGTTTTGCCTATTTCCTGCGTGCAACGGATTTCCAAAATCCGATACACCCACATAGCAATTTCGCGGGCATCGCCGGAGCTCAAAGGCCCCCACAATCCCAGCGCATCAATGCGCTGCAGCACATAGAAATCGTTAAGAACAAAGGCCCGCTGGTCGTTATTCACCCATCGGGTCAGTATCGTTGAACCACTCCGCGGCTGGCCCACAATCACAATCGGTGCGCTAATCACAGAGGTTAATCCTGGTTTCAACGCCCTGCCCCAACAATCCTGAAGCGGGGATTATTGCGCGCAATGCGGTCGTTGTCTGGCGCTCTCCGAACTGCGCAGAATACGGGATTTTCTCGAGGCTGAACGCATAGCCCTCCAACGAAATCCGCGCGAACTTACGCCCTGCGTGACTTAACTCTAACGCGCCATTTGCGGTAAGATGCACCGCAATATCAGGGTGCAAAACATAGGTTAACATCCCCTCAACTGAACTGGCGCGTCCGATCAAGCGGTCCTGAATCAGATACCCATTGGGCACGTCCAAGGCCAGCTTGCGCCGATGCCGCACGCCAATATCACGCAGGTACCCATCTTGCTCCGCCTCGATACAAAGTCCGCCCGTCGTGCGCGCCATTGGAATCCGCGTGGCCGTCGCGCGGCGCGACCAGTTGAAAGGCCCCGCGATTTTGCTCTGGTTCTGTCCCGCAAGACAGAGCGTATTATGCACCGCCGTTCCGCGAAACTTATCGCGCCACGTCCCGCCCGAATGATACAGGTAGGTTCCCGCATCCACGAAAACCGGCTGACCATCCACGTGCCACCAAACCGCGAGCGCGTCCGCATGCCCATGCGCCGCAATCGACAAATACCCGAGCGGCCCATGATCCATCGCGATCATGCTCTGACGCCCCGCGATTTTATGCCGCAGAACACTATAGCCGCCCACGTCAAAGAACGCCGCGCCCTGTGGTGCCTTGCCACCTGACTGCGCGCCCATCCAGACCTGCCGCAGATGCGCCCGTGCCGACGGAGGCGCAAATTCTGGGCAGCATTTCGCAAGCGACGCCAGAATCTGCGTCACGTAGTCCTTTTCGTCTGTACCAGAAATAATGACGCGCCCCTCGTCATCATCCCCAATGCGCGGCACGTTCCCGTCCGCATCCATCATCCAGCGCAGATGGCGCGCCGCCGCGCGCAACCGCTCTGAAACGCGCGCATCCACGGTATCCCCGACCGTTTCCGCGACGCTTCGAATCAACAAATACCACTCAATAGTAAAGCAAGTGTAACTAGGCGACTGCTCGGCCCCGACACCGTCCTCGGTTATTTGGCGCAACATCTCTTCGTTCAATTCGGCCAGCGCAGCCGCAGGGTTCGCCCCGGGAATCGCGGGCATCAATCGACCCAAAAAATACGCCGCCGCCAACTCTGCAATGCGATGATTATTTGCCGACGAAAACCGCGACGGATATCGTCCCAACCAGTAAAAGTGTGCCTGCAAACTCCGCGAAATTTTATGTTGCAATGAGGTAGGAATCCGCTCCGCATCCAGCAACGAAATCGCCAATGTGATGCTGACTGCTCGCAGAGCAATTTCAATCCCAGATGCCCAATTTACTCCATAAAAAACAGGGTTTTCATCGATCCAACTCTCGATAAGTCTAAGGGTGAGTTCGCGATCCTCCACCCGACCTTCCGCACGATAAAGCGCCGCGATTATGGGAAGAAATTGGAGCCGATTAACCTCCCAAGTATACTTAATGTCGCCCCGATCCGCGCGATGGCGGTACGGCACGTCAAAACAGTAAATATCGCGCTCCCACGCCTCACCGTTAACGGGGTCATAATGCCACAGATTTGCCAGCGAAACCGGCGCCCATTCCTGACCGAAGAAGCACCAGCGCCCCGTCCGTACGCGCTCTGTTTCCGCGCGCCATTCCTCTAGGCATTTACCCGCAATTTGATTAAATTTTTCATCAGAAATCGCGATTGCAGGCAGCCCCGCCTCGGGATTGTACCAGTCTTCTTGGTTAACGCGGCGACCATTTTGGCGCACTATTTGTTCGTGAATGCGGTGCCCAACCTCTGACACCGACATCGACGCGGCGCGCCTTGCATACCACCCCAAATTTTCGCGAATATGACGCCCCACCGCATGTTCCTTTTGACTGCCCTGCCCTGACGCCTAAACGCAAAAAATTAACAGATTCTTAAACAGTCCAACTTAATCGTTAACAAAACCACTCAAGTACGAACGAATTTGTTAACCATGACCACGCCCTCCTTCGAAACCCTCCAAGAGCAACAACCCCTTTCAGATCAAAAGATACTGATCATCGTAGAAAACCTGCCGGTTCCCTTCGATCGTCGGGTTTGGCTCGAGGCGCGCACCCTTCGCGCGGCGGGCGCGCAGGTCTGTGTTATCTGCCCAACGGGCAAGGGTTTTGAGGCGAGATACGAGCAACTCGAAGGCATTCACATCTATCGCCACCCGCTTCCGCTGGATGCAAAAGGTGCTCTTGGGTATCTAGTCGAGTACGGTGCGGCCCTGTTCTACGAAAGCTCTCTATCATGGAAGATCCTTTTTAAGCATGGGTTTAACGTAATCCACGGATGCAATCCGCCTGATTTGATCTTCTTGGTTGCGTGGCAATTCCGACTCTTGGGCAAACGATTTCTATTCGACCATCACGACATCAACCCCGAACTCTTCGAGGCAAAATTCAACAAGCGCGGTTTTTTCTGGCGACTTATACGTGCGTTCGAGCGCCTCACATTTGCGACCGCCTCCGTGTCCATTGCCACCAACGAAAGCTACCGAAAAATTGCGATAAAGCGCGGGAAGATGCGCCCAGAAAACGTCTTTGTCGTACGGTCGGGACCAGATCTAAAACGCGTCAAATCCGTCGAACCCGTTAACACTTGGAAGAACAACCGCCGCTTCCTCATCGGATATGTTGGCGTGATGGGCGAGCAAGAGGGCATCGACCTACTGCTACAATCGATTGCCGAATTGGTGCAGGTTCGCGGCCGTGATGACATCCAATTCGTGCTTGTCGGCGGCGGCCCCGCACTCGAAGACCTCAAAGAATTGTCCGCAGAAATGGGCCTGCAGGACGTGGTTAATTTTATCGGCCGCGCGCCCGATCAAGAGCTGTTTGAGGTCCTCTCCACAGCCGATATTTGCGTGAATCCGGATCGCGTTAATCCAATGAATGACCAGTCGACCATGAATAAAATCCTCGAGTACATGGCGTTTGGCAAACCAATCGTTCAGTTCGATGTGACCGAAGGGCGTTTCTCGGCGGGCGAGAGTTCGCTCTATGCACACCCCAATGATCCGATTGATTTTGCAGACAAAATTGAAACTCTGCTCGCCAACCCCGAAGCCCGCACTCGAATGGGTGCGGTTGGGCGCGCGCGGGTCGAGGGTAAATTTGCTTGGCCGCATCAAATTCCAGCACTGATTGACGCCTACAAACGGGTGCTGCGTTAATTATGATTAACGCGGCAATCGGTCTGCACCTCTTCCTGCTGCTCGCCTTCGACTATGTTCCCGCAGGCGGTCGTCTAGCGCTCGCCGGAGGAATTAACCTGTTGTATGTCTTCGCCATGCTCGCACACTGGTCAAACAACGACGATCGTCGGGATGTGGCTCTGCTATTTCCGATTGTGTGCTATTGCCTAATCGGGCTAATCGCCTTTGCCTTCTCGCCCTCCAACGAGGCATCCGCAACGACTGCGGTTCGTCAATTATCACCATATGTTGCGCTCGTCGCGCTCATAACCTGCAGTAGCCGAATATCAGAAAAATTGATTATATTCAGTGCACTAACTATATTAATCTCCGCCGCAGTACACGCAGCATTTCAACCGCGTGTCTATCTCAACAACTCATGGCGGTTTGCGCCGTTTAGCACAAATCTTCACGCAACGGGCTACGCTTTGGTCGCTGCATTCCTTGTCTATTGGTCGCAGCGCGGCGTCGCATTTCGGACAGCCACGGTCCTCTGTTTACTTTTATTACTTGGGAACGGCGTTCGGACTCCGCTCCTGTTCCTGGTTGCCTACTTGTTTTTTGAGTGGCTACTCAGGAACCGTTTCTTTCGCGAGAACCTCGGCATTTTATTGGCTACAGGTGCTGTATCAATACTCGCGATGATCGCCATTTCGTTAACCATTGATCTGACAAACTTTAACGATTTTTCCAGCGGACGTCTGAGCAATTATGCCGAACGCCTCGAATTACTAAACCAACGCGGGATTACTGAGCTTCTCTTTGGTTCCGGACCAGGAACAGACCTCTTGCGAACATCGACATGGTGGTGGGATGCCAAAGATTCGCACAGCGATATTCTTAAGGTCCTGTGGGAAGGCGGCTTCCTCGGTCTCTTAGCTTTCATCTGGTTCTGGGCACTTGTTGCTCTGCGAGGCAATGGCGCGCTGCTTGCGCTGGTGCTGGCGATTTTGGTCGCTTCAATGGTATCGAATGCGTATTTATCTCGGCCTAACTCGGCATTTTTACTCTTCGCTGCTGGCGCTATCCGCTTAACTAGAAACCAAAACGATTTGCCCGAACAGTTAACCCGACATCGCGAACTACAAACCCAATGAACATTGCCAATGCAATCGCGATACTGCCCCCAAGCGCAAAGAAAGCTACCGGCACCACGACAACGGCACAGAGCCTGTAAATTGAGAATCGTCTCACAATATTTGCCCGACCAGACATTAAGAATACGTTACTTGCCGGGCCAAAAACCGCATTTATTAACGATCCACCTCCGATAATCAGCGCGGGAATGAATGCCAACTGATATTCGGGGGGAAAAACCCGTTCAATTAGCCACACTCCGAAGATCGCTCCGACCGAATTGGTTAACAGTGAAGGAAAATTTCCGAACTTTGTTGCAACTTCGACAATCGCAGTGGTCGCAGGTCCAAAACTGCCGCAGCGAGAAACACAGGCGCCCGCATCGCTAAAACCGTGAAAACTTGCGCTTGAAATATCCCGAAACCCTCGGAAATCAGCCGCTTCATCGGAGCGAGATCAAGTCCAACGTCTAATTTCAGGCCGACACGAGCACGTATCGCGATCTGAACCATTGCGATCACCCAGCCCGCGACACATAGCGCGACAATCGCGCTATCTGCGCCCGACAACACGACAATCGCCAGAATAGCCAGCTGCAGCCCCACGGCCTCGGGCGTCTGAGCGAGCAGGTTATGCCCTAGGCCACGGATCTGCCCGACCATTAACCCGATGAAAACATACGCAGGAATCGCCAATGCCAGCATGATGTTAACACCCGTCAACAGATGCAAACCAAACATAGACAGACCGAGAAGAGCTCCACATATCAGAGCTATCGCGATCCCCGCGAGACTCAACCTCTGCGCCTCATCGCTTACGACGGCTCCATGCGAAGCGCGCGCAATCTGACGCACCGATGCCTGATCCACCCCGAACGATCCCGTAGCCCGAACAAGCCCGAGTAGTGAATACGCCAGCGCAAACTGCCCCATAGCCGCCAACGACAAGTGCCGCGCGAGATACACGGTCGTCAGCAACTCCAAAATAACGCCCAGTCCCCGACTGCCCATCAACGCAATCGACGACGAAATCAAAGAGCCGTTCATGCCATAATTTCTATATCCTCTAAACCTTCCATTAATAACTTATGCGTAAGGTCGTAAAGAAATCGTTACGATAGAAATATTTCTCTAGTGACCAGCAAATTGGGGCGGAATAGGGTCGATGAAGACGAGTAAGACATGCATAATCTGCGGTCCAATCGCGCCACGGCATGGCATCTCGCGGGGGGGCTATGAAACAGCGAATCGACGGACGATCACGTTGCTGGAGGGCGCGGGCTGGTCGGTTACTGAGATTCCCTACCCCGACACGCTCGGGAAGTCTTTTTTGGGCCGCGTTAGAGCCTATTTAGCTGGCTTCATAAGCATATATCTTGGGCTGTCGCCACAAGCGAATGTACCGTTCCATTTTACGCCGCTTTTTAAGCATTTTATTCTCGCCGAGTACCTTCTGCTGCGTCGCGCTAAATCCCGCGGATATCGCGTCATTCTCGATCTTCGCGCGGGAAATAAGGCCCGTGATCGTGCTCGTCGCGGGGGGATTTATCGGTATCTGTTTGATAAAGCAGTAAAACTAGCGGGTTCAGTTTCTGTTGAGGGGCAGGAGTATTTGACGCTCGTCCGCAACATATCACCGAACAAACCATTGGAATATTTACCTAATTTCGTAGATACTTCTTTCATTGCCCCCTCCCCTCCCCCGCGAAACAAGCCTAGATTGATCTTTGTCGGCACGGTGTCCCCAGCGAAAGGAGTACCGAATGCAATTGCGCTGGCGGATCGGCTCGCGGACAAGGGCTTTCAACTTGATATCGTTGGCAGGCCAATCAAGGAATACACGCAAGCGTTTGATAATAATATAAAAAAGCGAATATATGTTCATGCCCATGGTCCGCAGAATTTCGAGACTGTGCGGGAACTCTTGGACGCGAGCACATTCTTTATTTATCTAACGAACTGGGCAGGCGAAGGACAGTCGAATGCTCTGACAGAGGCGATGGCCCGCGGTTGTATTCCCGTTGTGACCGACCATGGGTTCAACGCCGCCACCGTGGGTGAATGCGGCGTAGTTGTGCGTGATCGCGAGGACATAGAGAGCATTGCGGCTTCGATTCTGGAACTGGATCAACACAACCAATCCCAAGCGGCGTTATCCCGAGTGAAAACTCAGTTCAGTGCGGCCCACGCGTTGGAAGTACTCGAAAGGCTTTACGTACCCACAACTACCGCCCCGAAAGCTTCAATACAACGCCCGCAGTTTTTAGAATCAGAGCCAAATCCGCCTTAAAGCCCATATTTTTTGCATATTGATCGTCATAATCGATCCGCGCATCGAAGCTTGTTGTGCTCCGCCCTTCTGTTTGCCAAATGCCCGTAATTCCCGGCCTCATATAGTAATACGAGCGTCCGCCGGCGGCGACATACATGCGCTCTTGCGAGACCATAAACGGGCGCGGGCCGACAATGCTCATGTCCCCTCGCAATACGTTCAAAATCTGTGGAAGTTCATCAAGGCTCGTCACTCGCAGGAACCGGCCTAGCCGTGTTATTCTGGGATCGTTCGCGAGCTTCTGATCGCGATTCCATTCGGCGGCGCTTAACGGGTCGGACGCAAGGAGTTCCACGAGAACCTGATCGGCATTCACCACCATCGTACGCAACTTGTAGCATCGAAAAACACGCCCGCCGCGCCCCACCCTATCCTGCGCGAACAACCCATTTTTGCCTAGCGCACACCAGAATACCGCAATCAGCGGGGCTACGACGGGCAAGAGCGCCAGCGCCAGCGCAAGGTCAAACACACGTTTAGTTGGGTACGACAAATAACGTTCAGAACGGGATAACTTCAGATTTGCAACGAGCACTGCTTCGCTGAAATCTGCGCCATAAAAATGGTCTTGCATTCACTCTTGGCCTCGAAGCTCGACGAACGAGCATCTCACACCATTATCCACCACGGGTTATTTAACGCAGAGCGCGCACCTCTGTCGAGGATTATTTCAGAACTGTTAATATTTTCGGTGGGTTAGCAGCCCTGTCCCCGCGGGGACAGGCGCCATTATTGGGTTGGGCTATGCAGGAAAAACCCTAGTTCTCGTCGAGAACAGCAAAAAATGCAGCAACCGCAGCCTCTAGTTTATGCCGATCTTGGGCCGAGAAATCACGGGCGGCGACCACCTCTAGGCGGCCATCCGCAGCGGTACATTTTACGGTGCCGTCGGCATGCGGCACGCGGAAAGTCGTCTTGGCGCCCCCTGCCCTCGCGACTTTTTTCTTGGGTGGTTGCGGCGCGTTGGACAAAGCTTCGCGCAGAACTTCCAACTCTTGCTCTGCGTTACGATCCGGAGCGGCCCGCAGGTTGGCTTGTATCCGTGCGACAGTCCCCGGTGTGCGTTCGACCTGTTTTAGCAAAGAAAGCCCGAGCGAGCGCGGGATGGCCTCTGGGAAATTCAGATAGCTTCCGATCCGATCCAGAAGACTCGCGAAATTACGGATGTATGCGCGTTTCTGACGGCCAGCCGAACCATAGAGCGCGGCAACGGCAGCCTCGACGTCGGGCGCAGGTGTTGCGGGATCGGCCGCATATTTGCGCGCGAGTTCGGCCATTTCGGCGAAGGAAATATCGCGACGCACGAGGTTCTCGTCCACCATTCGGCGATATAGCGTTTCAAGCGCCTCGCCGCGCGCAACCAAACCGGCGGGGATTTTTGCAAAGGCCTCGTCTCCCGTTTCGTCGAATAACTCGCGATACGCCGAGAGCCGACGGAACCCCTGAATGAGCTGATAGCCGGTTTCGGTCTGTTCAACGCGAATGGGGTTGGACAGGCCGATTGCGCGGATTGAGGCCTTGAGTTCATCGAGATCGGCATCGCGCCCTTCGCGCCGGTCACGTTTGAGCTTGCCGATTTCGATGCATTCGATTGGCACAAGATCGACGATCAAACCTTGCTCTTTCATGCGGACGTGCTCTTGGGCGAGCGCATCGTTTTCGGCGCGAATGACTTGCTCGGCGACTTGCCGTTCGCGCAGCGCATCTGCGTTCTCGGAAATCGCGGACGCCATCGGACCACGGCGCGTCGTGGGTTCGGCGGCGGGCGTTTCTGGTGTTTCCTCTGAGGGGAAATCGATGTCAAAAATGCGTCTCTTACTCATGCCTCATCCTCCATGGATTGCCAGACTTCGATCACGTGCCCCTGAAATTCGGTATAGGCGCGATCAAAGGATGCCCGCGCGCGCCGCCATGTATCGCGCGTCATATCGCGATAATCCATCTCATAGACGGACGAAAGGAAGCGGCCGGATTGCTCGACTGCGCGGGTCATTTCGATTGGGTGTTCGGTTACTCTATCCCCAAAAACCTTACCAAATGCTGACTGCATCGCGCGGTGCAACTCGTTGTTCGGCTCAAACCGCGTCAGTAGGAAACGGACGTCGTGGAATGCCTTGGGCAGGCGGACTGTCCCCGCGGGGACAAAGCTTGAGAACTGCGCCAAATCTTCGAGCGCTTCGGAGAGCTGGCCGATGAAAGAGGTTGTGGAGTCATATTCCCAGTAGCCGGGGCCGGAGGGGATATAGAGCATGTCGGCGGCGAAGACCGCGTTCATGGACTGATAGCCGATTGCGGGCGGGCAGTCGAAAATAATCAGATCGTAGGCGTCATCGGGGATCTGATCGAGATAGCGCGACACCGCCGCAAAGAACGACCACTCGGGATTGATGTGCCGATACTGGGCGGAGGCGAATTCGACGAAGGCCGCGTTCGCGCAACTGGGGACGATATCGATGGTGGGCCAAGATGTGGGCTTGATGAAATCATTCACCCGCAAATCCGCGAGGCCCATATCGGTGATAGAGGAGGGGAGTTGGCGTTGGGGGAGGGTGGCGCCGGACTCAGCTCCGCGCGCGGCGGAATTCATGCGTTCGGTTTCACGCACGAGGTCGCGCGCCATGATGCCCCAGACGGTGTAATCCTCGGTCACGTCCGAGAGGCCCATCGAATGGGACAGGGTGGCCTGTGGATCGAAATCAACACAGAGCACGCGATAGCCATCAAGCGCCGCGGCGTGGGCAAAGTGCAGCGCCACGGTGGATTTGCCCGCGCCACCTTTGAAGTTCGCAATCGCTGCGCGCACGGCACGCTGACCGGCGGGGCGGTGGGGCATCAGGGACTTGCGGTTCACCTTGAGGCGGCGACGCAGCTCGTTGATCTCTTCGAGAGAGTACCAGTGCTGGCGGCCTTCGCCCTCGACGACGCCTTGGGGCAGGGTAGGGTCCGCCGCCAGACGTCCGCGCAGGGTGGACTGATTGACCTTAAAGATCAGCTCGCCCACTTCCCAACTCGAGAAGCGACGCAATGTCTTTTCCATCTCTGGGGAGTAGGTCTGTTGTCGGATGAAACCCTGCATCTTGAGGGATTGTGCCTGTAATTTTGCGAGCTCTTCGTGGCTGTACATTTTACCTCCTGTCCCCGCGGGGACGCTAATTCGGCTTTCTTTACGATTTAGCGCCGTTTTCGAGAAAAAGCAAAAGCCAAGTTTACGATTCTTGAAAAAACATCAGGAATGCTATTAATAGGAGAGCGCCAAGATTTTCTGGCCCATGCGCGCAGGCCCAACCTCGGGCGCCGTGATTCGGCGGGGCAGGGGGGAGGCGCAAAGTTTAGGGGACGGTTTTCACCCGATCTGCTAGATATAGGGGACAAAAACCCCTTAATAGGGGACGCACTGGATGTCCCCCTATACCAATTAATACCATTCTTTTAATTTTTGATGCGGGAATTAGAGCGCCTGGATGGCGATGGGGTGAATTGTCACTTGACAGAATCGCAGGAAAGGACGCAAATCAATGCAACGAGGCAAAGAGCGTTGAGTTAGGGAAGTAATAACCTTAATCTGCGCAAATAGAACAACAAGGATCGCCAAGAGACGATTCGAAACAGAGCAGGTGCGAACCCAGCCTCGGGAGAGGCCTCATTGCAAAGGGTTTCGCAGGAGGCATTGATGATCGTAAAACGGCATACGGGGCCGCAAGCCTCGGTCATGAAATATGATTTTCTGACGGCACTCGGAGCTTTTGCGCTGGCGGAGGGGAAAGCTTCTCAGCGGATGTGCCTGCGGTTCATGACGCTCATCACGGCGCGCTATAATTGGGGACGCGACAGTTTGCAGGTCGGGCAGCGCGAGATTGCGCGGCTCTGGTCGGTGGATGAACGCACGGTGAAACGCGAGATGGCGAAGCTGCGTGCGCTCGGATGGCTGGTGGTTCGACGACAAGGCGCGCGGGGCAGGGTGACGGATTATCGGCTGGATATCGAGGCCGTGATGAAAGCGACCAAGCCGCAATGGCAAGCCGTTGGCCCCGATTTCGAAGCGCGGATGCAAACCGAGAAACAGCTCGATCCAAAGGTCGTCCCGCTTCAGGCGAAAACGACGGTCGAGGCCCCCGAAATTACCGCCGATGAATGGGGTGTTGCGAAGGCGATTTTGCACCGCGAACACGCCTCGATTTACGGCGCTTGGATACAGGCGCTCTTGCGTGAAACACGCGATGGTGACGTCCTCAAATTGAAAGCGCCGACCGCATTTCACGCGACTTACGTGAACCAAAGGCTGCGCAAAGTTATCCTCGACGTTTGTCGGTCCGTTGATGCCGAAATTCGAGATGTGGTCGCGATTTCGTGAAAATTTTCGGCTGATTTTGGCCGATTTTGAAGATTTTTGCACATTGCGCAAAGTACGCTCTGGTAAGGCTTAATCCTGCTTCTGAGGGTTAGCGTATTGGGGGATAACAATATTTTCCCTTGCATCACTGTGGTGAATGACTTTGTATTCAGGGGAAATCACAGTGATGAACCGCCAGTAGGGGCCCGTCGTGGGCCATAGGAGACTTTTTTGAGCGACCTAATAGATAATCCGTTTGTAGAGTTCCAAAGAGTTCAAAAAAGTTATGATGGGGAAAATCTGGTTGTCAAAGACCTGAACCTCGCTCTGCCGAAGGGCGAGTTCCTGACGATGCTTGGGCCATCGGGTTCGGGCAAGACAACTTGTCTCATGATGCTCGCGGGATTTGAGACAGCGACCCACGGCGAAATCATGCTCGACGGTAAGGCGATCAACAACATCCCCCCGCATAAGCGCGGCATCGGGATGGTGTTCCAGAACTATGCGCTTTTCCCACATATGACCGTGGCCGAGAACCTGTCCTTCCCGCTGGAAGTGCGCAAGATCGGAAAATCCGACCGCGAGGCCAAAGTGAAACGCGCGCTCGATATGGTGCAGATGGGAGAGTTCGGAAATCGACGTCCTTCGCAGCTTTCGGGTGGTCAGCAGCAGCGGATCGCCCTTGCACGGGCCTTGGTGTTTGAACCCGAGCTTGTGTTGATGGACGAGCCACTCGGCGCGCTCGACAAACAGCTTCGCGAACATATGCAATTTGAGATCACCCGTTTGGCCCATGATTTGGGGATTACCACGGTTTACGTGACCCACGACCAGACAGAGGCGCTTACGATGTCTGACCGTGTGGCGGTGTTCGAAGATGGCCGCATCCAACAGTTGGCCGCGCCGGACACGCTTTACGAAGAACCCCAGAACAGCTTCGTTGCCCAGTTCATCGGCGAGAACAACACGCTCGAAGGTGTGGTGGATGAGATCAACAACGATATCTGCACGGTGCGCCTTGATAATGGCGACCTGATTGATGCGAACCCCGTGAATGTCACCACGGTTGGCGAGCGCACCAAAGTTTCGATCCGCCCTGAGCGCGTCGAATTTAACAAAGAACGTTTGCAGGAAGGCGCCCATACGCTCAAGGCCGAAGTGCTTGAGTTTATCTACATGGGCGATATCTTCCGTACCCGTCTAAGCGTTGCTGGCAATACCGACTTTGTCGTCAAGACCCGTAACGCTCCCGATCAACCTCGTCTGAAACCGGGCGAGAAATTGGACATTGGCTGGCTGCCCCAAGATTGTCGAGCACTCGACGCCTAAAACCGGCCCCGCCGAGCCCCAGAATAGGGGAGGCGGAACTTTACTCTAACAGGAGATGCAAAATGAAAATGTTAACCAGCGTCCTTGCTTCTGGTGCATTGGCTGCTACTGCCACCGCATCATTTGCTGATGATCACATGGCCGACGAGATGACCATCGTGTCATGGGGCGGTGCGTATTCCGCATCACAAAAAGGCGCCTACCATGACCCTTACACCGAAAAGACAGGTGTAACGATCACCAATGACGAAAGCTCCGCCGAAGCGGTGGCCAAGCTGCGCGCGATGAACGAAGCTGGCAACGTGACATGGGATGTCGTGGACGTTGTTGCGTCCGATGCGATCCGTCTTTGTGACGAAGGTCTGGCAATCGAGATCGACCCTGATGAAGATCTTGCTGCGGCACCTGATGGCACATCTGCCGAGGATGATTTCGGCGACCTTCTGGTCAGCGAATGTTTCATCCCACAGATCGTTTATTCCACAACATTCGGTTATCGCACCGACATGGTTGGCGACACAGCGCCTACAAGCGTTTGTGACGTGTTTGATCTTGAGGCTTACCCAGGTAAACGTTCGCTTGAGAAGCGTCCGATCAACAACATGGAATGGGCGTTGCTCTGTGATGGCGTAGCCAAAGAGGACATCTATGACGTTCTCGAAACAGAAGAAGGCCAAGACCAAGCCTTTGCCAAGCTCGACACCATCAAAGACGACGTGATCTGGTGGTCTGCGGGTGCGGATACGCCACAACTCTTGGCTGACGGCGAAGTTGTTATGGGTTCCACATACAATGGTCGTTTGTTCTCGGTTATCGAAGAGCAAGACCAGCCCGTTGCGATGCTTTGGGATGCGCAGGTGTTTGACCTTGACGGTTGGATCATTCCTGCCGGTCTTTCCGATGAGCGTCTTGCTCGTGCAAAAGACTACATCATGTTCGCAACAGATACGCAGCGTCTTGCGGATCAAGCGAAATACATCTCTTACGGTCCTGCACGTGCGTCCTCTGCGCCACTCGTAGGGAAGCACGCCGACTTGGGTATCGACATGGCCCCACATATGCCAACCGATCCTGCGAACGCGAAGAACACCTTCCTTTATAACTACGAATGGTGGGCGGATTATCGCGACGATCTGGACGCGAAATTCCAATCTTGGCTCGCACAATAATACGCGACTTTGACAACAAGCGGGGTGCCCCTTCGGGCATCCCGAACCAAAGGGACAATAGGAAAACACCATGAGCGACGCCCAAGAGACAGGACCGGTTCTTGCCGCCGACGGCACGCCCCTAAAACGCAGCCTTTCCCGCGCATTGCGGATGGAGAAGCTTCGGGCGCTGATGCTCATTGCGCCGCTTTTGCTGTTTATCCTTGTGACCTTTATTTTGCCGATCGCGGATATGCTCTTTCGCTCGGTTCGCAATGACATCGTAAGCAACACCTTGCCGCGCACGGTTGAAGTGCTCGGAGAGTGGGACAGCGCAGGCGATTCCGCCCCCGGCGAGGATGTGTTCGAGTTGCTGCACTACGATATGGTGATCGCCGCCGAAAAGAAACGCCACACCCAATTGGGGACGCGCCTGAACTATGAGCAGACGGGGATTTCGTCGATGTTCCGCCGCTCGGGTCGCCGCGTGGATGATTTTGGCGAGGTTTACACCGATCAATTCAACGATCTGAACCCAGCATGGGAAGAGCCGGCAACATGGGTTGAAATGCTGGCCGCGCCGTCATGGATCGAGGCCCAAGGTGTTTGGGCTGCGGGGGATCAATCTGCGCCAGAGCCTGAATTTGTCCTGCGGGACGGGGTTGCGGATGCGCTGCCTGATACGGCCGATATGTATGGCGAGTTCGCAAGCTTTATCCAAACCGAAGACGAGGACAGCCCAACCGAAGAAGAGCCGTGGAATGTGGTCTATGCCGCGCTTTACAGCGATTTGATGGAGGGGGCAGACCTGTCGCCGTTCGAGGGGACAACAAGCGCGCTATTGAACGAAGCGGCCGCCGCGATTGACGGATTTGAAACCGTAAGCATGAAAGAGGCGTTTATTGATGCCGATGATGGCTGGGGCGAAAATTCGACGTGGTCGACAATCCAGCGGTACTCTCCGAATTACACGCCGGGATATTTTCTGAACTCGGTCGATATGCAGTTGGGCGAGGAGGGGCCACAGATGCGCCCCGACAACGAACAGATCTACATCATGCTGTTCAAACGCACGCTGTTTATGTCGCTGGTGATTACAGGAAGCTGTATCTTGCTGGGCTATCCGGTGGCGTGGCTCTTGGCGAATGTATCGCGCAAAAGCGCGAACCTGCTGATGATTTTGGTGCTCTTGCCGTTCTGGACATCGCTTTTGGTGCGGACCTCGGCGTGGAAGGTCATGTTGCAACAGCAGGGTGTGATCAACGACATTCTGGTCTGGCTGAACCTTGTCGGGGATAACGAACGATTAATCCTGATTAACAACCAGCTTGGTACGATCATCGCGATGACGCACATTCTGTTGCCGTTCATGATCCTGCCGCTCTATTCGGTGATGCAGACCATTCCGCCCACATATCTGCGGGCCGCGAAATCTATGGGTGCGACGAACTGGACGGCGTTCTGGCGGGTTTATTTCCCTCAGTCTGTGCCGGGTATCGGGGCGGGGTCGATCCTCGTGTTTATCCTTGCGATTGGTTACTACATCACGCCTGAAATCGTCGGTGGGACAACGGGTACGTTTATTTCGAACCGCATCGCGTTCCATATTTCCAGCTCGCTGAACTGGGGTCTGGCGGCGGCGCTCGGGACGATCTTGTTGACCGCGATCCTCTTGCTCTATTGGGCGTATGACCGGATTGTCGGCATTGATAACGTTAAGTTGGGGGGCTAGGACATGGCAGTACTGACACCTATTTCGCGCACTCCGATTTCGTTTTATCTCACGGGTGTTGCGCTTGCAGGCGCCTTTGTTGGCGGTGTAATCGGCAAGGTCAACGACGCGGGTTTCCTTGGCATGATTATCGGTGCGGCCTTGATGGCGGCCATCGGATTTGCGCTTACGAATATCCCGAGCGAAAAACTCGCGCGGCGCGCCCTTATGGTGGCGTTCGTGATTGCGGGGCTATATTTTGGCGGGATTGGTGGCGCGATCTTGGGGCTGGCGTTTGGCTGGTTCTTTGGATGGTTCACGTTCTGGCTCTATGAGGGGCGGTATCGTCGACATCTCGCGCCGTATCTGACGCCGATGCAGGTGCTCTGGTACTATAGTTTCCGTGTGATCGTCGGGTTGATTTTGTTCTTCCTGATCACGCCGATTGTGGTTGTGATGCCGCTCAGTTTTAACGCCGAGAGCTTCTTTACCTTCACGCCCGAGATGTTGCAGCTCAAGCCCGAAGGGTACTCGCTGCGCCACTACGAGGATTTCTTTACCAATCAGGACTGGCAACAGGCCCTTTGGAATTCGGTACGGATTGCCCCTGCGGCGACTATTCTCTCGGTCAGTTTCGGCACCCTTGCGGCGATTGGCCTAAGCCAGCCGCACGTGCCGTTCCGCCGCGCGATCATGGCGATTCTGATCTCTCCGATGATTGTGCCGCTGATTATTTCGGCTGCGGGGATGTACTTTTTCTATAGCCGTATTGGCCTTCAGGGGACGTATTTTGGTGTTGTTCTGGCGCACGCCGCGTTGGGGATTCCGTTTGTTATCATAACGGTAACGGCAACATTGGTCGGCTTTGACCGCTCACTTACACGGGCGGCGGCGAATATGGGGGCGAATCCCGTCACCACGTTCTTTAGAATCCAGATGCCGTTGATCATGCCAGGCGTGATTTCGGGCGGGCTTTTTGCGTTTATTACCTCGTTTGACGAGGTGGTTGTCGTGCTCTTTGTCGGTGCTGCCGAGCAGAAAACCCTACCGTGGCAGATGTTTACCGGCTTGCGGGAACAGATCAGCCCAACAATCCTTGCGGTTGCGACGCTTATGGTCGGAATTTCCATCGCTTTGCTCTCAACTCTCGAGATGTTACGGCGTCGGGCAGAGCGCGCACGCGGGATTGCGGACTATTAACGCCAAAACCGCTAGTTTTCCTGCGTGAGCAATGGTATTTGGCAGTAACACTTCCAAAATATCGAAAGGCAGGTGCGCTTTGCCACCCTTAAGATCAAGAACTTCGACGCATGGCCGCAACATGGCGGGGGCGCGTGGCCTCTGGCGCGCGACCGGTATGAAAGACAACGATTTCGGCAAGCCTATCGTGGCGATTGTGAACTCGTTCACGCAATTCGTCCCCGGACACGTTCACCTCAAGGATCTGGGCCAGTTGGTCGCCCGCGAGGTCGAAGCCGCCGGCGGTGTCGCCAAGGAATTCAACACAATCGCCGTTGATGACGGCATTGCGATGGGTCACGACGGGATGCTTTATTCGCTTCCTTCACGTGAGATTATCGCGGATTCCGTTGAGTATATGGTTAACGCCCACTGTGCCGATGCGATGGTGTGTATTTCCAACTGTGACAAGATCACGCCGGGGATGTTGATGGCCGCGCTGCGGTTGAACATTCCGGTTGTGTTTGTTTCGGGTGGCCCAATGGAAGCGGGTAAAGTCGTTCTGAACGGCAAAGAAAAATCGCTCGATCTGGTTGATGCGATGGTTGCCGCCGCCGACGACAGCGTGAGCGACGAGGACGTCAAAGCGATTGAGCGTTCGGCCTGCCCGACCTGTGGATCGTGCTCTGGTATGTTTACGGCGAACTCGATGAACTGTCTGACAGAGGCCTTGGGCCTTGCGTTGGCGGGGAACGGTTCGACGCTCGCAACCCACTCTGATCGCAAGGAATTGTTCCTTGAAGCAGGGCGTCTGGTTGTGGATTTGGCGCGCCGTTACTACGAAGAGGACGACGAGAGCGTTCTGCCGCGCAACGTTGCAAACAAGGCGTCGTTCGAGAACGCGATGACTTTGGATATTGCGATGGGTGGCTCGACCAATACTGTGCTTCACCTGCTTGCGGCGGCCCACGAGGGCGAGATCGACTTTGACATGGCCGACATTGACCGCCTTTCGCGCGGTGTGCCCGTTCTGTGTAAAGTTGCGCCTGCGATCGCAAATGTTCACATGGAAGACATCCACCGCGCAGGCGGCATCATGGGTATTCTGGGTGAATTGGATCGCGCGGGATTGCTTGATACTTCGGTTAACAACATCCACGGCGGCACGCTTAAGGGCGCGCTGGACAAGTGGGACATCAAGCGCACCAACAGCCCCGAAGTGCACGAATTCTATCGTTGCGCACCCGGTGGTGTTCCGACGCAAACCGCTTTCTCGCAATCGCGCCGCTATAAAGAGCTGGACGATGATCGCGTTAACGGCGTGGTTCGCAACAAAGAGAACGCTTTCTCTGAGGATGGTGGCCTTGCGGTTCTGTTCGGCAACTTGGCCGAAGATGGCTGTATCGTGAAAACCGCTGGTGTGGATGACTCGATCCTGAAATTCAACGGACCTGCGCATTTGTTCGAGAGTCAGGATGACGCGGTATCCGGCATTTTGACGGGCAAAGTGAAAGAGGGCGAAGTTGTTCTCATTCGTTACGAAGGTCCGCGCGGCGGACCAGGGATGCAGGAAATGCTCTATCCAACGAGCTATCTGAAATCCAAGGGTCTCGGCAAAGCTTGTGCGCTTGTGACGGATGGTCGGTTCTCGGGCGGATCGTCCGGGCTTTCCATCGGGCACGTTTCTCCGGAAGCGGCCGAGGGCGGCACCATCGGATTGGTTGAGCACGGCGATATGATCGAAATCGACATCCCGAACCGCTCAATCAACCTTGCCGTTTCGGACGAGGTTCTGGCAGAGCGTCGCGCCAAGCGCGAAGCGGCTGGTTGGCACCCCGAAAAGCCACGCAAGCGCAAGATTACGACCGCGCTCAAGGCTTATGCCGCGCTGACATCCAGTGCTGCTAAAGGGGCCGTTAGGGTCGTCTAAAAAATTTGGCCCCGCTTGCTAAGAGCGGGGCCTGTTTTTTTCAGGTTGTGCCCATAAGGCACGTAACTTCTTGAAATGTATCGTTTAATACCGACAGGATCATGTCGATATCGTTCTTCTCTATAGTAAGAGGAGGGCGGATTTTCAGGACATTATCCGCGGGCCCTTCAGTCCCAATCAGGATCCGTCGATCCCGCAAACGGTTCACAACATAGCGCGCGGCATCTGTTGCGCCTTTGCGGTTTTCCTCGACCAGATCGACGCCGACAAACAGCCCGAACCCGCGCACATCGCCCACAACGTCAAAGCGCTCCTGCATTTCGCGAAGCCCGTCCAAAAGGCGGTTGCCCATGTCGCGCGCATTCTGCATCAGGTTCTCGTCATCGAC